>DXOJ01000259.1 GCA_019412865.1 Bacteroides sp.
ACTTCGAGGAAGAGTTCTTTAAAACAAAAAAAGTGGTATATGTTCCGATTTAAACAAGACTATATGTTCTGATAGATGATAAATCATAGAGAAACCATGAAAATAAAAAGATTTGAATTTAATATGTTTCCCGTAAATTGCTACGTATTATGGGATGACACTAAAGAAGCAGTCGTAATTGATCCGGGCTGTTTCTATGAAGAAGAAAAGCAGGCACTGAAAAAGTTCATTCTGACCAATGAACTGAATGTAAAGCATCTGCTGAATACTCATTTACACCTGGATCATATCTTCGGAAATCCGTTCATGCTAAAAGAATTCGGATTATCGGCAGAAGCAAACAAAGCAGACGAGTACTGGATTGACGAAGCACCGAAACAAAGCAGAATGTTTGGTTTTCAGTTGCAGGAAGAACCTGTACCACTGGGCAAATACCTGCATGACGGAGATATCATCACTTTCGGACATACCAAACTGGAAGCGATACACGTGCCCGGACATTCACCCGGTAGCTTGGTGTACTATTGCAAAGAAGACAACTGCATGTTCTCCGGCGACGTCCTGTTCCAAGGCAGCATCGGCCGCGCTGATCTCACAGGAGGTAACTTCGATGAACTGATAGAACATATTTGCAGCCGTTTATTTGTTCTCCCCAACGAAACAGTCGTTTATCCGGGGCACGGTGCTCCCACGACTATCGGAATGGAGAAAGCTGAAAACCCATTTTTTAGATAATAAAAAAAGAATAAGTATCAAGTATTAGGTATTAACAAGGTGAATCGCCCATTAACTGCGGTAATACTTAATACTTGATACTTAACACTTAATTTAATACTTGATTATTATGAAAACCGATTTGTTAGCTAGCCGTCACATCGGCATCAATGAACAAGATACAGCCATAATGCTCCGCAAAATTGGCGTGAACTCACTGGACGAACTGATTAATCAGACAATTCCCGCCAATATACGGCTGAAAGAGCCACTAGCATTGACTAGTCCGCTGACGGAATACGAATTTGGAAAACACATCGCTGAACTGGCAGCTAAAAACAAACTATATACTACATATATCGGTTTGGGATGGTACAACACGATCACTCCGGCCGTTATCCAGCGGAATGTATTCGAAAACCCGGTATGGTATACTTCTTACACTCCGTACCAGACAGAGGTATCGCAAGGACGTCTGGAAGCATTGATGAATTTCCAGACAGCCGTATGTGATCTTACTGCCATGCCACTCGCCAACTGCTCACTTCTGGACGAAGCAACTGCCGCCGCCGAAGCCGTAAGCATGATGTATGCCTTACGCTCTCGCGCACAACAGAAAGCCAATGCGAACGCAGTCTTCGTAGACGAGAATATTTTTCCGCAGACATTAGCTGTTATGACTACACGTGCCGTACCCCAAGGCATCGAACTACGTGTAGGCAAATATAAAGATTTTGAACCTTCACCGGAAGTGTTTGCCTGTATTCTGCAATATCCGAACTCACATGGAAACGTAGAGGACTATTCCGAATTTACCGAAAAGGCACATGCTGCAGACTGCAAAGTAGCTGTTGCCGCTGATATTTTAAGTCTCGCCCTGCTAACTCCTCCGGGAGAATGGGGAGCAGATATTGTATTCGGAACCACACAACGTCTGGGTACTCCAATGTTCTATGGCGGTCCGTCGGCTGCTTTCTTTGCTACCAAAGATGAATATAAACGGAATATGCCGGGACGAATCATCGGATGGTCCAAAGACAAATATGGCAAGCTCTGCTACCGAATGGCTTTACAGACACGTGAACAACATATCAAACGGGAAAAAGCAACTTCAAATATCTGTACCGCACAAGCACTATTAGCTACTATGGCAGGCTTTTATGCTGTTTATCACGGTCAGGAGGGTATCACTACAATTGCATCGCGTATACACAGCATTACTGTATTTCTTGAAAAGCAATTAAAGAAATGCGGATATACACAAGTCAACGCTCAATACTTTGACACCTTACGTTTCGAATTGCCCGAACACGTTTCGGCACAGCAAATCCGTACGATAGCACTTACCAAAGAAGTTAATCTGCGCTATTATGAAAATGGCAATGTCGGTTTCAGCATTGACGAAACAACAGACGTGGCAGCTGCCAATGTGTTGCTCTCGATTTTTGCCATTGCCGCCGGAAAAGATTATCAGAAAGTGGACGATATTCCGGAAAGAAGCA
This sequence comes from Bacteroides sp., assembly GCA_019412865.1. Lineage (GTDB taxonomy): Bacteria > Bacteroidota > Bacteroidia > Bacteroidales > Bacteroidaceae > Bacteroides. The sequence continues at coordinate 2,217 of DXOJ01000259.1, forward strand.
ATATCGACAAGGCTTTGAAACGTACAACGCCTTTCCTGACACACGAAGTATTCAGCAAGTATCACACGGAAACAGAGATGATGCGTTACATCAAACGTCTGAACCGCAAAGATATTTCTCTTGCACAATCTATGATTTCCCTCGGTTCATGTACAATGAAGCTGAATGCAGCCGCGGAAATGTTGCCTTTAAGCCGTCCCGAGTTTATGGGTATGCACCCGCTGGTCCCGGAAGACCAGGCAGAAGGTTATCGTGAATTAATCAAGAACCTAAGTGAAGATTTGAAAGTTATCACCGGATTTGCAGGAGTCAGCCTACAACCCAATTCGGGTGCCGCGGGAGAATATGCAGGCCTTCGTGTGATTCGTGCCTATCTCGAAAGTATCGGTCAGGGACACCGGAACAAAGTCTTGATTCCGGCTTCGGCTCACGGAACAAATCCTGCGTCAGCTATACAGGCAGGCTTTGTGACTGTTACCTGTGCATGCGACGAGCAAGGGAATGTAGAAATGGCCGACTTGCGTGCAAAAGCAGAAGAGAATAAAGATGATTTGGCTGCACTGATGATTACTTATCCTTCTACACATGGTATCTTCGAAACCGAGATAAAAGAGATTTGCGACATCATTCACGCCTGTGGTGCACAAGTATATATGGATGGAGCCAACATGAATGCACAAGTAGGATTAACCAATCCGGGATTCATCGGTGCGGATGTCTGCCACTTGAATCTTCATAAAACATTCGCTTCCCCTCATGGTGGCGGAGGTCCGGGAGTCGGTCCTATCTGCGTAGCCGAACATCTGGTTTCTTTCCTTCCCGGACACGGAATCTTCGGTAACTCACAAAATCAAGTATCAGCAGCTCCATTCGGCAGTGCAGGTATTCTGCCTATCACATATGGATATATCCGTATGATGGGTGCGGAAGGACTGACACAGGCAACTAAAATTGCGATCCTGAATGCCAATTATCTGGCTAGTTGTCTGAAAGATACCTATGGAGTTGTTTATCGGGGAGCCAACGGTTTCGTAGGACACGAAATGATTCTGGAATGCCGGAAAGTACATGAGGAAGCAGGTATCTCGGAGAATGATATTGCCAAACGTCTGATGGATTATGGTTATCATGCTCCTACCCTCTCTTTCCCTGTCCACGGTACGTTGATGATTGAACCGACAGAAAGTGAAAGTCTGGCAGAACTAGACAATTTCGTAGATGTCATGCTGAATATCTGGAAAGAAATTCAAGAAGTAAAGAATGGCGAAGCGGATAAAGATGATAATGTATTGATTAATGCTCCTCATCCGGAATACGAAATTGTAAGTGATCGTTGGGAACACTCATATACACGCGAGAAAGCAGCCTATCCTATAGAAAGCGTACGTGATAATAAATTCTGGATAAATGTAGCTCGCGTAGATAATACCTTGGGAGACCGCAAACTGTTGCCAACCCGATATGGATCTTTTGACTGATATGTCCTTTTGAAACAGGGCAGACAGTCTACCTAAATCAGGAAAAGATAGTATAAAAATAAAGCGGCGTTTTAGGAGTCCTAAAGTGCCGCTTTACAATGTGTAAAGCACCACTTTAAGTATCGTAAGACACCGCTTTAAGCGTATTGAGGTGTCGGACCAAGAACATCAAGGTACCGCTTCAAGAATAATGAAATGTCGTTTCACAAATAGAGTGCCGGGTATTTCTATTCCACGATGGTTATCGCACCGGCTTTTATCTTTTTCTCTTTCATCGGAATCTTAGGATCGGCATATCCCAGAGCTACACAACCGTAGACTTTATGATTGGCAGGAACACCTAAAGCAGTAATAAATTCACGAACCTCCGGATCGTCACATGTTGTTCCCAACTGATTGATCCAACAAGAGCCGATACCTAAAGACTGGGCAGCCAGAAACATATTTTCTATAGCACAGGCACAATCCATACCAGCCCACCATTGAGTAGGCTCATTAGATACAATCACTAAAGTCGGAGCATGATAATAGCAACAATAAGTCTTGCTATGTCCACGTTCCTGCAAACGAGAATCGTCGCTTTTTGCAAAAGCTCCTTTAATCCGTTCATTCAGTTCTGTCAACTTATCCATATTTTGAATAGCTGTAAAATGCCATGTTTCCAAATGCATTCCACTCGGTGCATAAGTTGCAGCTTCCAAAATGGCCTGCAAATCCTCTTCTGAAACTTGCTGGCCTGTATAAGCCCGTACGCTACGGCGTGCTTTCATGTTCTCTAAAACTTCATTTGTTTTCATGGATAACAAGTATTTTATATAAGTATGTCATCATTATTAGTTTGACTCATCAATGCTTCGTACTTTTCTACCGTTTGACCAGCCCAATCTTTGCATTCAGTTTGAAATAATAGACTCCATTCTCCCTCTCCAAAAATCCGTATTTGTCTTTCTCTAAAGATCCTTTTTCTAAACGAGTATTTAGAAACAAGAAATCCTCCATTATTTGCTTTTCCGATTTATGATAACAGAGCACTTCTCCACTTCCATCCACCAACAGAATACCTTCCACAGCCGAATCCAATCCATTGTAAATCTTTGCAGGACGCATTCCCAATGCTAATGCCATCAAGAACTGCTTCATCTTGAATTCATAGAACTTATGCTTATTGATTAGTTCATCTTTAATCTTCAACGGATTCATTTGTTTGATAATTTCTGTCAACTCACCAATACGGGAGATGCCATCCAAATGCATGATACGAACCATTTCTGTCAGTACACGTGGAAAATGCAGATCAATCATCAACAGATTACTGCGGAACACACGGTCGGCTACATCAGCGTATTTAAGTACGCCACCCAAACGTTCGATCATCATCATCCGTTCGGCAACCTCATTCGGAGATTCAGGCAAAGCATTGATTTTATTCACTGTTGGAGTAGCAAATTTGATTCCGCTCTGTTCCAATTTAAGATTCGCTGCACGTCCTCCGTCCAGCAACGGATTCATTGCGCCCAATCGTGAGCGGACATTGAACCCTCTTAACGGAGCTTTCGGATGCCAAAATGCAACGGAGAAATCTGTACGATCTTCTGTTTTTGCTTCCAAATCGAAAATGGCAGCTTCGTCTAAAAACTCTTCTACTCCTTCCGGAGAAGCAACATCATTTTCCGAAGAAGATTTCACTGCCTGCAATATCAGATCAGCTACAATACCAAAATCTTCACGAGGCATGGACTTACTCCCATTCTCTCCTTCTATACGAATCGTATCTTCTTCAATATAATATTGACGTGTTCCATCATGTTCTTCCCGTTGAATCATTGCAACAGGCCAAAATGTATCTCCCGCCTTTGCTTCTGCCGTGCCTAACACTACTTTTCCGTCTGCTAAGAGACGAAAGAAAGAATAGAGTTCGCACCATTCTTTTTTGGTTGCTTCAAATGCCATATATTTTTGTTCTTCTTTATTTTACTACAAATGTTTTATCTTAATCCTACTACTGAATTTTCCTAACTATGAGTTGCTTCTACTGATTGATAACCTGCGGTAAGGCTACAGACGACACAACCGGAGGAACTATATGAGTCACCTCCTCCAATGGAGGGAGCTTGCCTACTTGTGCAAACAGGGAATTTCGTATCCATTCTCTAGGAGTGACTATGATAAATCGTCCCGTCCAACAACCATCAAAATAGGAAGGGTTACCCGGCTGTTTCTTAATAGGATAACAGATGTTTTCTCCTTTAGTCCGCATCTCCGGCGAACGTCCGGGATCATTCACCCACACATGTTTATCATCAATGCCGCGAAGTACCATCCAATGCCCTCTCGGACCGGGACGCAAACCACGAACTGCGCCTGTATATCTCACATTCACAAGCACAGGAATGCCACGATCAATATAATCTTTCAATATCCGGTAATCTTTCTGCTGGAAATGTTCGGCACTTATCATGTTTTCATAATAACGTGTCAACGAATCAATTTCAAAAGAATAATATCCTCCCTGCCCTATCGAAGTACGGCGACGGAAAGGAGCACGTTTTTTCAGAAAGTAATTCCGCTGATATTCAATTAGTTTCTTTTCTGCATCCTGGGCTGTACGTTGTGTATCAGCCGTCATTCCCTTAAAATAATCAAAGACCATTAACGAAGAAGCCAGAGAGCAATGCGAGTAAGGACATCCCGCGATTTTCTGCGAATACCACGGAACAGGAATATTATTAGGAGCCAGTTTTTGAGCCTCCTGTACTTGTGCTTGCGCCTGAACGCTTATCCATACAAAGGAACTTAAAAACAGACTAAAAAATATGTGACATTTATTTATCATGCGATCCACTCTCTATCTCTATTACCACTCTAATACTTTACCTACAACATATTCTCATCATCAAGAATCCGCGCTGTCTCCACCTTCTCCAAACGTGCACGCAACTTAGACATCATCGAACGACGAATCCGCAATGTCATGCTACAATCCATATCATACGACTGATTAAGAATCTCCGGTTCTTCTTCTTTCACAATGCGCATAACATCGTTCATAAAAGGATATTCAAACATTACCGTCACCTCCTCATCTACCGTCTTTTCTATAATGGTAGCGGCAGCAATAGCTTCAGCAGCAGCAGCCTTGTAAGCAACGATCAATCCGCTCGTTCCCAATTTGATTCCTCCAAAATAACGGACTACTATAATCAGTATATCCGTCAGTTCATTCGAGTTTATCTGTCCGAGAATGGGTTTACCCGCTGTTCCGGAAGGTTCTCCATTATCATTGGCACGGAAATCCTTTCGTGCAGCTCCCAACATATAAGCATAGCATACATGCCGTGCATCATAATACTTTTTCTGATACGTTTCAAGATGCATCTTTATCTCATCGAGAGTACGCACAGGAAGGGCTATAGCAATGAACTTGCTTCGTTTTTCCGTATAAATACCTTCGGAAGGCTCAATGATGGTTTTATAAGTATCTTCAGCAGTCATGTTGCAAAGATACGGCTTTAATAAGAAAAGTCAATCTATCGTTTGGAAATATTAATGTTCCACTTATCAATGATAGGCAGTTGGGGGAATTGAAAATAGTGACGCTATCCAATAAAAATAGTGACGGTATACCACAACGATACCGTCACTATCCCGGGCATATCCCGTCACTATTTTTTCTACATCAATCAAGCGTCACATCTATTGATATAATTCCCGTCAACAATGATTTTCGCATAACAGATATTTCTTAATCTAACTTATGAATCACCAGCCCTGAACGGAGTTTCGGTTCAAACCAAGTAGTCTTCGGCGGCATAATATTGCCTGTATCTGCAATATCCATCAACTGTTTCATAGATACAGGATAGAGAGCCAAAGCCACTTTCATTTCACCACTATCCACACGTTTCTTGAGCTCTCCCAATCCACGGATACCACCTACAAAATCAATACGTTTATCAGAACGCAGATCCTTTATGCCTAAAATTTCATCCAAAATCAGGTTGGAAGAGATTGTAACATCAAGCACCCCAATAGGGTCGTTATCATTATACGTACCGGCCTTAGCGGTCAAGCTATACCATTTACCACCCAAATAGAGTGAAAAATTATGCAAGCCGGACGGTTTATAGATGTCCGCGCCTTTTTCTTCTACTACAAAGTTTTTATCAAGTGCAGCCAAGAATTGTTCAGGAGTCAAACCATTAAGATCTTTCACCACACGGTTGTAATCAATAATGGTCAACTGATTTGCCGGGAAGCAAACAGCCATAAAGTAATTATATTCTTCATCACCGCGATGATTTGGATTCAGTTTTGCTTTCTCTGCTCCCACCAATGCAGCAGCGGCAGAACGGTGATGCCCGTCAGCAATATAAAGGGCAGGCATTTTAGCAAATTCGGCAGTAATTGCAGCAATATCTGCCTCCTGGTCGACAATCCAGAAAGTATGTCCAAAACCATCACCCGGAGCGATAAAGTCATAAACCGGCTTATTTGCTGTATATTTCTTTATAATAACATCCAACTTCTCATTGTCAGGATAAGCAAAGAAAACAGGTTCAATATTAGCGTTGTTCACACGTACATGTTTCATACGATCCTCTTCCTTGTCACGACGGGTCAGCTCATGCTTCTTGATAACCCCGTTCATATAATCCGGGACATAAGCACCGACTACCAACCCATATTGTGTTTTCCCGTTCATCGTCTGGGCATAGATATAATAGTTTTCCATCTTATCCTGCACCAACCAACCTTTGTCCTGAAACAGTTGGAAATTCTCGGCAGCTTTAGCATACACCTGTTCGTCATGTTCATCCGTACCAACAGGGAAATCTATTTCCGGTTTAATAATATGATAAAGAGACTTCTCGTTACCTTCCGCTTCTGCGCAGGCTTCTTCAGAATTCAATACATCATAAGGACGTGAAGCGACCTGTTCTACGAGGTCTTGCGGAGGACGAATGCCCTTGAAAGGTTTGATTATTGCCATGATATTAGTATTTTATATGTAAAAAATTAAAGCCACAGACTTCTTGAAAATCTGTGGCTCAAATATACTACTTATTTCTAAAAAAGACATTCTGCAACGGATTGTTTTTATTCAGATACTACCATAGTTATCCTGAAAAATCCGGCTGACTTATTCAGAATCTTATTTGTTTACTCTAAATTTCTCGCAACCATCTTTCAAGAAGCCAACAATTTGTTGAGCGGCAGCAATACCGGCATTGATATTTGCTTCAGCAGTTTGAGCCCCCATCTTCTTGGG
>DXOJ01000026.1 GCA_019412865.1 Bacteroides sp.
GAATAATACATTATGTCGTTGATACGAATAATGTAGTCTTTTTTGCGGTTCAACCATTTCATTTTAACGTGGTGTCTTCCTTCCTTCATGAGGTATTTCCAGGCTGGTTCTACTTTGCGGTCTGTGTTTCTCATGGGTAAAGCTGCTACATGGTCCAGTTCTCCGTCAATCCATATTTCCACTTTAGCAACGTAAGGGTCATTGGGCTCTGCCAATCCGAACACCTCGGAACCGATGTGGCGTGTAGATACACGATTGATATAATCGGGAGTAATACTTCTTGTGCAGCAAATGTTGCCCCAGATAACAAATCCGTTACCATTGAAATCAAATTCAAATGTATCTGTCAGGAAGCAGTCTTTGCGTTCTCTATAAAGTGGATAGGTGTTTTCGAAATTTTGTTCTAAAGGAAGTACATCCGCCTTTTTGATTGGAATTTCTATCTCCCCACCAGATACTTTTCCACCTGTTTTGACTATGAGTTGTTTAGCTTGATCGAAACTCATTTGGTATGCTTTTGCCAACGACATATTCGTTCCTTCAAATGTAAAGTCTTCTACTTCTTTCAAAGGGTTTAACCAGAATGAAGGGATTTTATCATACCCATACATGACGCCGAGTACACCGCCGACTGTAGACGGATTACAGTCAGAATCTTGTCCGCAGCGTGTTGCAATATCGACAGAGTTGGTGAAGTCTCCTTTACCGTAGAGCATAGCTAATGCTACGAAAGCGGAATTGAGCTTGGCGTCAATATTAAAGTTTAGAAATACGCCTTTGGGACATCCTACATCACAGTTCCATTTTTCTTGCAGGAAGTACCAGCAATCTTTCCAGTTGTCCGGGTGCAAAGAATGGAAATTAATTACATCCTGAATACATTGATGGAATGTACTCTCTTCAGGTATAACGGAGATTGCAGTTTTTAGAATCGCTTCAGGACTCTTTTCATAGAAAGCGGAGCTATAAAGAGCTGCTACGAAAGCACCGCCATAAAAACCATCACCGCTATTCATAATGTGGCCTACTCTGGAGGCGATATCCAATGCTTCCGGCAGCATTGCCGGAGCCATCAGACCAATGAAGTCTGCTTCGATCTGGAAATCCAGATCGTCTGCATGTGGGTTATTCAACCAATGACCAGAAGCCGGTGGCATGATACCTTGGCGGATATTATATCTACCTGCTTGGTTAGCATGGGCCAAATGATAATCAGCGAATGCAAATCTTTTGGCAAGTTCTTCTTGTGAACAATCCAGGCCAAGTTCATCAAATGCCTCAACAAACGTGCAATCGTTATAAATATCATCGAACAATCCGGGCTTCTTTTCCCACCAATATTTTACGTAACCTTCCGCCCAGGGGATTGGCTGGTAATCTTGAATATAAGTTCCCGTGAACTTAAACTCTGTAGGTGCTCCGAAAACAACACCAATGGTTTGTCCGGCCCATCCTCCTTTAATCTTATCTAAAAGTTCTTTATCAGATAACTTTAAAGTTTTTACAGGCTGGGCTTGTACGTTGAGAGCAAAAAGCCCTATAATACATATCGTAATTATTTTCCTCATTTTTCTCCTCCTTTATTTCTCATAAACTCCCAACTCGGTGATAGAGATGAATGATGATACATTCTTTGTGTATTTATGCCAGTGTTCCTGCACTTTTGCATCCATTAGTACGCGTATTCCCTTGGTTTTTACTGCCGGGAATTCCAAAACATATTGTGCAAACGGAGGTTGGAAAAATACAATATCGGTTTCGGGAAGTGCCGGAGTTGATTTGAATTTACCTACGTCATACCAATGTCCGTCATTTCCAAGATATTGAATGTTTAGAGAAGTAAACCATCCTCCGAATTCCTCCAGACAGCCCATATCTAAAACAAGCATATTGATATTATGCTCTTCTTTCCAACCGTATCCGAAATAGTCTATTTTAGGCAGATTACTTTTGGCCGCTAATGAATAAAATACAGATCCTACGCCATCTTTGACTCCGTCATTAATTACTTCTACATTTGTTGCGTACATCGGTTTTCCAAAGGTAATCCAGCAAGAATCGAGTACTTCTTCGTTTAGTTTGCGGATATTTGCGTAAATAGTGTCAGCCTTGGGGGCTATATTCTTGGTTTTAACCAATAACTCAAAGTCTTTAGTAATTGAGTTCTTGTTATTTGCGCTTAACTGTAGGGTAATCGGATATTTGCCGGCTTCTGTAGGAGTTCCTGCCAGTTTACCGTTTTGGAATGTAACTCCTGCCGGAAGTTTACCTTTTACCAGTTCCCATTTGAAATCAGCGTTTGTTCTGCAGGCAAATGAGTAATCGGTAGGCTGTCCGATTTCCAAGTCCGGATTCGGACCGATACAGAATTCCATCGGGGGAATGAATTGTGCTTTAGGGTTAACATATACCATATCACCTTTCACTTTTCCTCCTTTAGAGCAAACCAGTTCGATTGCTTTGTTGTAAGTACGTTCAATCATGTCTTCAATGGAAGCATCGGGCATATCAAACCTGGTGATATTGATATACCGGTCGTTGAAGGGTTTTTCCCATCCTTCGATAGGTTTGGTCAAACTTTCGGGAAGAGACTTTGCACCGTACATTACTCCTAGAAGTCCGGAGATGGTGGCTGCCTGATTATCGCAGTCAAATCCCATTGCACAACTTAAATCTAGCGTCCGTTGGAAATCTCCTTCGCCATACAACATAGCCAAAATCCCGCATAATCCGTTCAGATTAGCATTCCAGATTGTTTTTGTCATGGCCGGTTCATCTATGTAATATTTTTTAGCCATGATTTGACGTGCTCTTACCCAATCTTTAGGATATTTGTCATATAAAGCAATCATCTCTTTTACAGCTATCGCATATCTGTCATCAGCAGGTAGTTCTCTCAAGGCTCGTGTAATCAGTTTGCGGATATCCTTGCAGAAAAAAGCGTCAGCGTACATTGCACCATATAGGACAGTGGGAGATACCGCCCACGAATCGCTTGTGATACGGGCCGCCCAGTCACTTTTTCCTGCAGCATACGAAATCATTCCCGGTGCTGTATACGCCCATATCTCGTTAATCAATTGAGGGTCGATCTGATACCAGTGGGGATTCAGATTTTTGTCACCTGTGAACGGAGGGGTGAATCCAAGATGCATTAATCCGAGTGCAGCCCTATTGGCTAGCCATACACGGTCACGGATATGATACATCCATCCTTCACGCATATTGGCATAAGTAGGTTCTACGCCATATTTCTCCATTAATAGTAAGTAGATATACTCAACATCAGTATCGTCATCAGAGAATGCACCGTTATACTTCTGCAATTTATCTATGTTTTTAGTGTAACCGAATGGAAATCTGGATTCCGGGGCAGGTTCATCTACAAACTTGTTCTCAAAAGGAAGTCCATATATGTTTCCTACCATTTGCCCGATCCAAGCTCCGGCTATTTTGTCTTTTAACTCTGTCTTTGAAATTTTCTGTGCAGAGATAAATAAGATGTTAGTAATTAAAACAAGTAAAAAGATGATTGGTTTTTTCATACTTATCAGGGTTGATTTGTTGGAAGGTACACTTTTCTATGTGAACCTTCCAATTGTGGTTAATAATCTTTGTTTTGAGATAATTTTGGATTTGCATTTAAAATATCCGTAGGAATTGGAAATACATTTCTAAAAGTTTCTGAACTTTGGTCAGGGTGTGCCCAATATTTTTTCAGATATTTTCCGAAACGTATCATATCTTCATGGCGCCATCCTTCCCATGCCAGTTCTCTGCCTCGTTCTGCATAAAGTTCATCAATCGTCAATTGGCTTGTAGTATATGCATTAAGACCTGCTCTTGTACGAATCTTCTTGAAGTCTGCCAGTTGGATAGCTTCACTTGTTCTGTTTTGTCGTACCAAAGCCTCTACATACATTAATACAACATCGGCATAACGGAAGATGGCAAAGTCGTTGTCCATACTAACTGTATATTCTTTTAAAGAACCATCAGTCTGGTAATGCCATTTCCAGCAGCGTGCACCGTCGTATATGCCACGTCCTCCGTTGCTATTGTAATATTTTTCTTCGGGGAAGACAGGAGTATATTCGAAACCAAGATCCTTTCCGCTTAGGTCTACTTGAGGACCGTATAACCAGCTCTGACTTCTGCGAAGATCTTGTTCTGCGTATGTTTGGAAAAAGTCCGGTTGGCAGAGAAAACCCGACCATGGAGCTGCCGGAATATTAAATGTTGCTTGTGATGCAGCTTCCAGTGTCAGCGTATGCAGATAAAATGAGTTACTGTCACCGCTAGTATATACTCTGTCATACAGGATTACAAAGATGTTCTCTTTAGAATCTTCATTTTTAATATCAAAATTAGTGGAATAAGAGTCTTCAATGCTGTAAGCACCTATATCCATAATGTCTTTACAGGCTTTCTCTGCTTTGTCATACATTGGAGTACCGAACCATGCTTCTGCATTCAAATACATTTTTGCAAGAATACAATAAGCGGCAGCTTGTGTGGCCCGTCCATAATTAGTATCTGAAGGCTCCCTGTCTAGGAACTCGATATTGTCATTAATCTCTTTTTCCAGATAGTTGAAAATATATTCACGACTTTTTTGTTCCGGGTATCCGGTTTCTGTGTAGTCAGTTGTGAAAGGTACGTTTCCCCAACAAGAAATGGCTTGGTAATAGTAGAAAGCACGCAATATTTTCATTTCAGCTATGATCTTCTCTTTTTCTTCAAACTGGATAGGTGATAATTCCGTTTCGTAAATAATTTCATTACATGCAGCAATACCATTAAATATCCAGTTCCAGCCCCTTGTTAATAATTTATTTGCAGGTGGAATTTTATTCGTCTGGATTTCTTCATAACGTCCATTACTGTACCAGGAACCACCACAAGCGGGAACAGCACATTCATCAGAAGCTTGTAAAAGTAGTGTCCATAAACTTTGTTCGGAATTGTATCCTTGTAATTTCGTATATGCCCTACCTGCATTGGCTACCAGTTCCTTCTCATTTTTAAAGAAGTCATTCATAGCTACTCCTGTGTAAACAGTTTCGCTAAGATCGGTACATCCGTATGATAATCTACAGATTACGAAACTTAATATTATATTTGTCTTTTTCATGGTAATCTTATTTTTTAGAATACTATAT
>DXOJ01000260.1 GCA_019412865.1 Bacteroides sp.
GACATAGCTCGTGCCGAAGAGCAACAACCAGATAACAAGGAGGAGAATATCGATTTTCTGTTGTCCGAATTGGAAGCATCCCGTGAATTGGACGAGGACCGGCTTGCGGAAAAATACCTGGCCATGCACACTATGTATCAATTCCTTACCCGACCGGGTAATCTTATCAAAATACTTGACTGTAAAGATCAGCTTACGCTAGGTGAATGCCTGCCTATGCTCACTTATCTTCCGTGGGTAAAAGACACCGAATTTGAACGGCTCTGTCTGGAAGCATCATTTTGCTCCCTGTATAACCATTTTCAATATGGAAATGAACTGGAAAAAGGTTTTGCAGCCATTGCAACCATAAAATTACTGCTTCATCACTCAGAGCAGCTTTTACCTTGTTTCGAAGAATTCCAACAAATAACCTACGAAAACGAGCACTTGCATAAACAGATGGACGAAGTGGATTTCCAATATGAACCCCAAATACTACTTTATCAGGTGCAGGCTTCGATGGTACCTTTCGTCCAGCGAGTTTACGAAATGTATCCGATGCTGGAAGAAGAAAGAATAAATGAATTCTGCAATAGAATCGAAGCAACGCTTGCTGATTTAGAATTGTCGCAGGAAAGAATGATGTTTAAAACCCGACTGATTTATAATTTCATGATTGAAGCGGATATCAGGTGCTATGAAGGAATAAATGAAGAAGAGGAATGATAGTCATTCGACTACAAATAAATCCCGGCCTTGCGGTTTCATCCTTGAGCCGGGATTTATAAATGAAAGAAGAACCCGAAATCCCGTTTCCGGCTTTTCTTACCGCCAGTACTTATTATTTATTCAAATATCCATTTTTCGCAGCCTCCCAACCAATAATTGCAGTCTTTCGAATCTCTCCCCAGTGGTAATTACCCAACTCACCGGAAGAACGAATGACACGATGACATGGAATAAGGAAAGCTACGGGATTCTCACCGACAGCCGTTCCTACAGCCCGGCAAGCCTTCGGGTTATTAATACCTGCGGCTATATCTCCATAAGTAGTCAATCCGGCGACAGGGATTTTCAGTAAAGTTTCCCAGACCTTTAGTTGAAAGTCAGTACCTTTCAAATGCAGCTTTATATCTTTGAGCTTCCTCCAATCCTGCGTGAAGATGGATAAAGCATTTTGCTGCATCTCATCCACAGCCGGAGTAAACGTTGCATTAGGAAACTTCTTCAACAAGGAATGAAATGCCGCATCGTGATCGTCTGCAAACTCCAGACAACAAATACCTTTATTGGTAGATGCAATAAATAGTTCACCAAAAGGACTTTTGGCAAAACTGTAATTGATAGAAAGATTTTCACCACCGTTTTTATACTCGCCCGGTGTCATGCCTTCTATATTTACAAACAAATCATACAATCTGCTCGTACCGGAAAGTCCCGTTTCCTGTGCCGTATCAAACAAAGACGCATGAGTCTCATCCAAAATTTTCTTGGCATATTCAATACTGGTATATTGCAAGAACTTCTTAGGACTAACCCCTGCCCACTCCGTAAACATACGTTGGAAATGTGCCGTACTCAACGCCACCTCCCGGGCAATCTCATCCAATCCTGGCTGCCTTTTGAAATTCTCCCTTATATACCCGATTGCCTGTGCAATACGTGCATAATCAAGCGTTTCTTGCTCATTCATAACAGAGGTTTGCCGTTTATTTCCAAATCCAGTAACCGTTTTTTAGCAGGAAGACCACCGCCATACCCCACAAGCGTGTGGTTACTGCCGATAACACGATGACACGGAGCAAAAATAGAAATAGCGTTCGCGCCGTTAGCAGCGGCAACCGCACGGACAGCCTTCGGCATATCCAGCTGTTTTGCCAATTCTCCATACGATACAGTCGAGCCGTACGGAATATCCAGCAACTTATACCATACACTTTTCTGAAAATCCGTACCTACAAAAAGCAAAGGCACTTCAAACGCAGTCCGTTCACCATTGAAATATTCGTCCAACTGCTTAATCGCTTTCTGTATAACCTCGGATGTACTTTCTTCATAACAGGCTTTCAGCACTTTCCGTAACCTCCTGTCTACAATACCCCTATGACTTTCAATTGCCCAGTCACAAAGACAAAGCCGATCCTCAAACGAGCCAAGCATCAAATCGCCACAAGGAGAATGATAACGCTGTATCCGAATGACATTGCCAACTATTTCTTTCCTTTTATCTTCCATCTTAACTTATTTTCGGGGATTGATAGCACTGCTTTTGTTTTCCACACCTGCAAAAATACATTTATTGTACTTACAACTAAAAAGCAATCAATAATATTTTAACTTTCAAATCCATTTTAGTTTCCAGTGCCACAAAATTACCACACATATATCTGATAAACGACCCGAAAGTTGCGATTCTTATAAAATCCTTTATTCATCGGAGTTACAAGTGTGAGGGTAAACTACTCCACCTTTACCAAATGATAAAGCGTCCCCTTACGAGATTTACGACAAGGAATATTCAGTTTCTGAAGTGCGCGTCCAAACTGTCCCACCTTACTAATAGCCAACTTATCCCGTGTTTTCGTCTGTAAATAGCTCAAAATCTGCATAGCAGTCAGCCATTCGCCTTCCATTTCCTCCTCTACCGGATTAAGATAACAATGAAACAACTGTTCCAACGGACTAGCCTGTTCGAACTCACGGTTGGTCTGTTTCAATATATTTTCATCTTCATCATTCAGCCAATAACGTTCCCCTTTATAAATCGCCTCCATTGCTTGAGCATACAACTGTTTGTAATTGATGGTAACGTTCGTTTGAATAGGAGCCGTCACCTCGATACAAATGAAACGGCGGCTACCACTGGGATCGGTAAGCAAATCTTTCTGATTGCTGGTTCCGATAAAAGAAGCATAACGCCTCATTTCCCGAATCGTATTACCGTAAGGCTTACGCAAATTCGCAACAGGCTTCTGCAACAAATGCTTCAGGAATCCCTGCTGACTGACATTAATCTGATCGAACTCATCAATATTAATCAGGAAAAAGCGTCCCAGATAACGTTCCGCCTCCTGCTTACTCTTAAAATCAATACTGTCCGTATAGCCGAAACGAAGTTCCGGCGGCAGGATAATGCGACAAAATGTAGACTTGCGATACCCTTGCGAACCGACCAGCAAAGGCGAAGTACTATTACCATGCTGCCGGTCAACTCCCCTCCAATGCGCCACCATACTAAGGAACCAACGGTAAAACAATTCCTGCCAATGCGGATTATCACAAGGAACCAAACCGGCCAATGCACGAATACGATCCTTTCCATCCCAACGCCCTGCCTCATAAAGATATTCTTCGACAGGATTGTACAAAGGAACACATTCCGAATTCAGAAAACGATCCACATCACGGTCCCACGCACTAATTCCCTCTTTCAATGCATTGATTGCAATGCTGTTGCGCACCCGTTTATCCACCGGCTTAAAGCAAAAATGAACAGAGTCACGCTGACGATATTCCAAATCATCCAGCACCGTATTGTAACGGAATTCATAACGGCGTTTCATAAACTCTTCCAACAGAAAAGCCGTCTCCTGCTCTTTGCTGATGCTGCTTTTCTTGCCGAATCCCTTACATTCCTGGTAAAGATTATGGAGTATCGAACGAATCACCTGTTCTTCCTCCTCGCGATAATAATGAATCATCGTCTGCCGTATCGCCTCCTCTTCGGGGATACCCGCTTTGAAACAATGCTCGGCAAGGCGGACCAGCAAAGACTGCAAGTCGTCCCCACGTTTCCAGTTCTCCATTTCCTGAAGTGCCCTGTTCAATGCCGCTTCATAAATCTTCGTGAACGTTTGTGCCGACTCATATCCCGGTTGCAATCGTAATAACGGATTTTTCTCCTCCTGCTTCCGCTGGCGGAAAGTCTCTTCTCCCGGCATCGTAAGCGGCTGTTCCAAACAAAACGGCACTGCATCCGGATTATAATAAGGAGCCTCATCCAACGTCATACGACACTTCTGTGTCAACACAGGTTCCTTCAAATCGATATCGAAAGGCAACATCGGCTGATAACATTTCACAGCCAGCCGATAAGCATGAACATGAAACAGTTCCGCCTCCGCCTCTTCAGATGGCAACCCTCCATCGTCCGGCAAGGCAAAACGAACCCATATCTTCACACTACGACCGCTGGAACCACAAAAAGCAGCAAAAGTCTGTGGCAGAAGCGCCGCTTGCCGTTTCACAAATTCCGCTTCCGACCCACCGGCCAGCCGGCTCACTTCCAACTGTACCAATCCGTTATACTGCTTCATCTTCCGTTCACCCTCTTTGGTCCGGGTATATTCCACAGCAGAATAAATGTA
>DXOJ01000261.1:0-6916 GCA_019412865.1 Bacteroides sp.
GTACAAAGGTAACACAATAAATCAGAATAATACATTTATACCCGTTCTTTTTCGGAAGAAAGACGATAATTATCATTTATTAGCACACAATTCATCCTAAATCGGCGAGATACACAATTTTGCCTATCATTCTTGATATTCTCTTGTAATATATCTACTTTTGCCATTACATAAATTATCAAGTCCCACTTTATGGATGTCAGAATAGAACCAAGTTGGAAACAACAATTACAAGAAGAATTTGACAAACCATACTTCGAAAAGTTGGTTACATTCGTCAAAGATGAATACAAACGGGCACACGTCCTCCCTCTCGGACATCAGATTTTTCATATATTCAATTCCTGTCCCTTCGAAAAGGTAAAAGTAGTTATCCTTGGACAAGACCCCTATCCCAATCCCGGACAATATTATGGAGTCTGTTTTTCTGTGCCTGATGGAGTAGCTATCCCAGGTTCACTAAGCAACATCTTCAAAGAAATACACCAAGATTTGGGAAAGCCAATTCCAACTTCTGGTAATTTGGATCGTTGGGTAGCTCAAGGTGTATTCCCGCTAAACTCTGTTCTTACTGTACGTGCGCACGAAACCGGTTCTCATCGAAATATG
The DNA here is from genome assembly GCA_019412865.1 of Bacteroides sp. Taxonomy (GTDB): domain Bacteria; phylum Bacteroidota; class Bacteroidia; order Bacteroidales; family Bacteroidaceae; genus Bacteroides. The sequence continues at coordinate 610 of DXOJ01000261.1, forward strand.
GGTTGGGAAATCTTCACAGACGCAGTTATCAGGAAACTAAGTGAAAAACGGGAGAATTTGATATTTATGCTTTGGGGAAGTTATGCGAAAGAGAAACGATCTTTGATAGATACCAACAAACATCTGGTACTAACCACTGTTCATCCCTCTCCCCGCTCTGCCGAATATGGTTTCTTCGGTTGTAAACACTTCAGTAAAGCCAATGCTTTCTTGCATAGCAAGGGAATAGAAGAAATTGATTGGTAAATAAATGATTTCTCAAAACAAACTATCAGTACCCAGAAACATTCGCCATGAATAAATCAAACGATATCACCCGAGAAGAAATGTGGGCCAAGCAATGCTTGTCTGCTACCGATATTGATTACGCCGTGTGGGAACGGAATAAATCCATACTTCACCAACTTTCAAAAATCTGTCACAACTGCACATTTGTTGTCGATGTTTACAAATGCAATTACACGTATGCATCCTCGAATTTCGTTGATTTACTGGGGTATGACAGTCACAAGATAGAAACTTTGGAAAAGCAGGGAGATTATTTAGAATCACGTATTCATCCGGACGACCGTGCGCAACTGGCAGCATTACAGGTCACGTTAAGCCAGTTCATTTACAGTCTGCCTCTCGAACAGCGAAACGACTATTCCAACATTTACAGTTTCCGTATACTCAATGCCAAGCAGCAATATATACGCGTCACTAGCCGACATCAAGTTTTGGAACAAGACCGTAACGGCAAAGCATGGCTCGTAATAGGCAATATGGATATTTCACCCGACCAAAAACATTCCGAAACAGTAGACTGCACTGTCCTAAATCTGAAAAACGGGGAATTCTTCTCTCCTTCCTCTTTGCTAATGCCTTCTTCGCTCAACCTCACTAATCGGGAAATAGAGATATTACGGCTTATTCAAAAAGGGTTGTTAAGTAAAGAGATTGCAGACAAGCTATGTATCAGTATTCACACTGTCAATATTCACCGGCAGAACCTGTTACGCAAATTAGGTGTGCAAAATTCTATCGAAGCCATTCGTTTGGGACAGGAAACCGGACTACTAAGTTAATTAACCCATACACCTTTTCCTGAAGCTACCAGTCTGTCTAAGGCATCCATTCCACCACACCCACCACCGGGTGCAATCTTCTCCATTCCTCAAATTCCGGATAACTACGTACACCATCCTGAATCACAGCTTGATAATACTCCACTCCCATAATTTTTTCCGTATCAGGCGTTTCGTATTTCAATTTCAGGATAGCCAGTCTCATTTCATCTGTCAATACCGCAGAAATGCGTTCGGCCACCCTTTCAAAGTAGCCATCATAACGAGAGCCTTCTTGGATATGAATCATATCCATTTGCCAAAGTTCTCCCTCCATATCCTGATACCATGCATGCCACTCTATACACGCTTCTGCTGTATGTAATAAATTCGTATATTCAATCTTCTTTACGGACGTATTTTCCGCCAATTCAGCCATCGCCCGAAAGCTGGCAGACAAATCCAAAGGAGAAGTATAAATATGAAAATCAATATCCCGATGTTTCATCAATAATCCTGTACGCAACGAACCTACCAGATTCACTTTGGCACCAATCCCCTCCCATATCCGAACAATACGGGTATCCTCTATAATCTCCCAAGCTTTCTGCTGGTTACGTTTTGCCAATTCAAGAATATTCATCTTTTCCTTATTAAGTAAGTATGCAAAAATAGGAAAAAGGATACATATATAGCTATAAATAACTATTTAATCCCTTAATGGGTTGAGCTAACTTTGCCTGCAATTTCAATTCTTCATCATACAACTAAAAAGAGATTATGATATTCAATCAAACAGAGAAACAGGAAAAAGAGTATTTACAGCAAGTCATAACCACTATCCATGATACGATTAACACTACCAGTACTTCCGTCAAAGAGCATATAGACACCCTGCAGGAGTACAAGGATTATCTATGGTCGAACAAAGATATCGATCCCCACGAAATCCGTTCCATGCGCGAAAGCATATTAAATCATTTTGCATTAGGTGAAAATGTAATTGACAAACGCAGGCGACTAAGCAAAATACTGGATATCCCCTATTTCGGACGAATCGACTTTCAGGAAAAGAAAGACAAAAGCCAAGTTAGTCCGATCTATATAGGAATACATACTTTCTATGACCTCAATCAAAAAAAGAATCTGATTTACGATTGGCGAGCTCCTATTTCAAGCATGTTCTACGATCATGAATTAGGCGAGGCGTTCTACTCCTCTCCGGCAGGCAAAATTAACGGGACGATCTCACTCAAACGCCAATATCGTATTCGCAAAGGAAAAATGGAGTACATGATTGAAAGTTCCGTAACTGTTCATGACGATATTCTGCAAAAAGAACTATGTTCCAATGCCGACAATAAAATGAAAAATATCGTCACGACAATTCAGAGGGAACAGAATCAGATCATCCGTAATGAAAACGCTTCTGTACTTATTATACAAGGTGTTGCCGGTTCAGGAAAAACCTCTATCGCCCTCCATCGTATTGCCTACCTGCTTTATGCACAGAAAGGACAGATTTCTTCCAAAGACATATTAATCATCTCCCCCAATAAAGTATTTGCCGATTACATTTCTAATGTACTTCCGGAACTTGGCGAAGAGACCGTTCCCGAAACCAGCATGGGGCAAATTCTGTCGGACGTAATTGACAACAAATATAAACACCAGAATTTCTTCGAACAGGTGACGGAACTATTAGAAAACCCGACACCCGACTTTATCGAACGGATACAATACAAAGCCTCCTTCGAGTTTATATCACTACTTGACAAATTCATCCTTTACATGGAAAACAACTATTTCAAAGCAACAGACATAAAACTCACCAAATACATCACCATTCCTGCCGAATTTATTAACGAACAATTCAAACGATTCCACCGCTATCCCATACGTCAACGATTTGAGACTATGACAGATTACATCCTGGAAATGATGCAACTACAATATAATCTCACAGTTAGCACTCCGGAGAAAAACCAACTAAAGAAAGAGATAAAAAAGATGTTCGCGGGAAATAACGCTCTCCAAATCTATAAAGACTTTTTTGAGTGGATCGGAAAACCGGAGATGTTCAAGACACGCAAAAACCGCATACTAGAGTATGCGGACTTAGCCCCTTTGGCTTATCTGCATATCGCATTAAATGGGAATAACGCCCAATCTTACGTCAAACACCTTCTGATAGACGAAATGCAAGACTATTCTCCCATACAATACAAAGTGATTCAAAAACTTTATCCGTGTCGAAAAACAATTCTTGGAGACACTTCCCAATCCGTCAATCCTTATGGTTCTTCCACTGCCGATATGATTCAGAAAGCATTTGCAACAGGAGAAATAATGAAACTTTGCAAAAGCTATCGTTCTACTTTTGAGATCACCAGTTTTGCACAAAAAATTCAACCGAACAATGAATTAGAACCGATTATGAGACATGGGGAACACCCCAAGATTCTTCCATTCAAAAATACAGAAGAAGAGATCCAAGGTATTGCGGATTTAGTAAACTCCTTCAGGAACTCCCATTATACCTCATTAGGGATTATCTGCAAAACAGAATCCCAAGCAAAAGAACTTGTTCAAAAGCTCCAGATATATGCAAACGACATCTCACTTTTGTCCAATCAAAGTTCTGCTTATGTAAAAGGGATTATCATCACTTCCGCCCATATGGCGAAAGGACTGGAATTTGACGAAGTAATCATTCCGCAAACAGATGATAAGAACTATCATTCCAATATTGATAAAAGTATGCTTTATGTGGCAACCACAAGGGCTATGCACAAGTTAACTTTGACTTATTCTGTTTCTTCACCCAGTTGTCGGTTCCTGTAATAGAATATAACATCGAAAATTAATTGAGAGAAAAAGAACAACCAATCTCCTATTATTACCTATTTTTGTACAATGGAAAATAAAGGAATGAAATACGAGTTTACCGCAAAAGTATGGAACTACTCATCAACTGTTGGAACGGGCGGTTGGCACATAGCCTGCCTGCCGAAAGAGATGTCCAAAGAAATAAGAGAGAATCTCGGATTCTTAGAGGAAGGCTGGGGACGGTTGAAGATGACGGCCAAAACAGGCAATACCCAATGGGAAACCGCAATCTGGTTTGACACCAAACTTGATACTTATTTACTTCCTCTCAAAGCGGAAATCAGAAAAAAGGAAAAGATCACAACTGATAAAGAAATAGAGATTATGATTTGGATTTAAAACAAACGATAAGAAGAACTACCCGCAAAACAAGAGCCGCTTGAACAATCTCAAACGGCTCCGTAACTCCTTTAACAACATGGTTATCGAGCTAATACAGCCACCGGTCTATATTCCTTTTTTCTGCACTGAACTCCACTCCAACTTTAACCAACTCACGCCCGTCTACCTGATAAGGTATCAGATAGCCTTTTTCATCAATCTGCTGCAAAGCCTGTTCGGCAGTACCATTCAGTTTAAATTCAAATACATAAATATACTTCGGAGTTTTCACCACTGCATCCGCCCGTCCGCGGGCACTAAGAACCTCTGCTCCGGTAAATTGTCCCATCAATTTGAATACTAAGTAAAATACAACTTGATAATGACGTTCGGTCTTTTCGTTCAGTTCATAAGGGAAATCTGCGAAGAAAGCTTGTAAGCGGGTAAGAAAAGCGTCAACATCACCACTCTCCAATTCACGTACAAATTTACCTAGATAAAAGCCCCGTTCATCATCTACCACTGATGTGTAATAAGGAACCAAAAAATCCATAAATCCATATCGTACTTCATCATTGGGAAATTTCAGCAGGTAGTTTCCAAAACGCTTGTCATACCCCTTTATAGTCAAATAGCCACTCTGATAAATCAACGGAATCGGATTATTAGCATCTACCCTATATTCCATAAACGAAGAAGCATTGGCTTCTACCCCATCAATCAACGTACGCAAATCATACTCACTCTTTTTAAGCAGTTCGACTAAAAAAGTAGGAGTACCGGTTTGGAACCAATAGTTACTAAACTTATACCCGTCAAAAACGTTAAGCACACTGAATGGATTGAATACTCCTTCCGCAAACTCACAAAAATGATAACCGTCATATAAAGCCGTCATCTTATTTAATGTTTCTTCATAAGTCAGTTCATTTGTTTCTGCCAATCGATTCAGTTCAGGAATAAAAGTATCCTCCAATTCTTGTCGTGTAATACCACAAATCGTGGCATACTGCGGCTTCATACTGATATCATTCAGTTGATTCAAATCACTGAACACACTGACTTGCGCAAACTTAGTCACACCGGTAAGGAAAACAAAACGAAGATAACGGTCAGAACTTTTCAGTACACCATAGAAGGCCTTCAATGTCTTACGATAGTCATCAAGCAAAGCGTCATCACCCAATGCCTGCAACAAAGGTTTATCATATTCATCCACCAAGACTACGACTCCACGACCAGACTGTTCACAGGCTCGGCGAATTACACCCGCAAAACGTCCGGAGAGAGTTTCCTCATCCTCCCCTTTGCCATATTTCAGTTCCCATTGCGTCAACTGCCTGCTAAGAATTTCGACTAAAGCCTGGGGAGAATCATATTTTTCCGCGTTTAAATCCAAATGAAATAGCGGATATGTCTTCCATTCCTTTTCCATATCAGCTATGGCCAACCCTTCAAATAATTCTTTCTTACCTTCGAAATAAGCTTCAAAAGTAGAAAGAAGAAGACTCTTGCCAAAACGACGAGGACGACTTAAAAAATAAGGAGTCTCCGTTGAAGCAATTCTCCATACAAGAGCAGTCTTATCCACATAAAGATAATCTCCTTCACGAAGTTTCTCAAAAGTCTGTATTCCAATAGGAAGTTTACGTAATATCCCGTCCATGATTTTTCCTCTATTTTGATTATTCAAAGATACGCATTTCCATGGGAATACACATACAAACTCCACAAAAAAGTACACAGTTTCACAGACAGCACTACCATGACTCCATTTTTCATCAAAACTAACTTTGTACCAGACAAACAACATCTCACTTCCTCTTCACTTTGCAAATCCAACACACGATAACTAAAACCAGCAAAATAATTCCATACCAATACCAACCTCCGGTTGTCCTATTAGTAGTTTTCTCAACTCCCGTTTTATGAATCTCTGTCTTAGCACTCATATCCGACAAGCTCACAGACTGTAAATCTACTTCTTGAAGCAGTTGTTTCTCATTAACATTTTTCCTATCCACCACAGTCTTCACCACCATCCCAGCCTT
>DXOJ01000261.1:6926-8598 GCA_019412865.1 Bacteroides sp.
GCCTTCAATCTAAGCGTATCCACAGGAAATACAAACAACACCTGCTCGATATGCTCCCCCACCACCTCCGAATCCTTTTCTGAAGCAACCTTATTTTTAACAAGACTTTTCCCGGAGCTACTATTTAAACTTGAATCAACCCTAACTTCACTCTCCCTGTTTATCACCTCTTTCTTACTCCTACATCCCGACAGCAATACAGGCACAACCAAAGCCACCAACAATACAAACAGTAACTCCCTCCCACTCCTCAAAAACTCCTTCACATCAAAACAGGGACAAGCCTTCACATATTCATAAGGTTCAATCACTCCGTCACCATTCAAATCCGGTGAAGTATCCCGATGTCCCAACACTTGGAGAATATTATATTCCCGCTGCAAATCCATAATAATCTGATAAAGCACCCGTTTTTGAGCATTCGTTCGGGTATCTGCCGGACGCCCGTTCTCATCCAATCCGCCGATATAACATATCCCGATACTCTGCTCATTCCAACCTTTACAATGAGCACCGGCCAAAGCGACATCACGCCCCTTTTCCAATTTCCCATCCAAACGGATCACATAGTGATACCCGATACCATTGAACCCACGTTCCCGGTGCCAACGGTCAATATCTGTGGCAGTAAAATCCTGCCCGGCTTTCGTAGCCGAACAATGTACTATGATAGAATCTATATTTCTCATGATAATTCATTATTAGTTCAAACGCACCAGTTAATAATCCGAAGGTGGCATACGCTTCACGCACCCTCTAATCTCACACTTCTTCACTTCCGACTCCTTCTGTATCAACTCCACTTCATGACATTTATGTATCCAGTCAATCTTCTCTTCCTGCTCCTTGCGAAGTTCAATATAAAGCCCGTCTATCTTCTCGTCACGTTGAGTCAGCCGTTCTTCCAGCCAGTCCACCTTTTTACGGCGATTTTCTTCTTCCATACTGTTCACGGACGCTTCCTCTTTCCGTGCATCCGTCTTACGGCAAGTGATATACCTCACTAACCATTTCACAGCTTCCAAACCACCCATAGCGGTAAAAAAAGCAAGGATTGTAGTTATTTGCATATTTATATTTTTACGTAGTTATAAAGAAAGAATGAGGCCGAAGCCCCATTCCATACAAACCAGACAGTTCTCAACGGCTCATGAATCACGCAGCCGGATCCGGTGCTTCACTATTACCACCCGAACCACCATCCGGATCCGGAGTTTCACCCCCATCATCCGAACCGTCACCAACACTACCCGAATCATTAATATGATCCAAATCCTTGAACTTCAATCCATCCGAACGGGTAGTCGTCCCGGTAAACAGACGAATGTCCGAGTTAGCACGAAAACAGATACGAAGCCCTGAAATATTAGCGATCGTAAAATCTTCCGCCTTCTCCGTCCCTTTGCTTTGAGCGGAAAGGTAAAAATATCCCAGACCGGCGATATTCACCGAACGGCCACCCAGCAATGTCTTTCTCAATAACGTACGGAAATCCTTCAATACACTAATCGTTTCACCCTCGCTGACACCGGAAACAGACGCAATTTCCTTGGCAAACTCATCCAACGTTGCACTCGTATCATACTGATAAGAAATCACCGGATACACTTTCTTTCCTGCTTCTTTATTTGTAGGGTCACACAGGCGAGACACCCTTCTAAATCTAATAGCC
>DXOJ01000262.1 GCA_019412865.1 Bacteroides sp.
GCGTAATGGATCTTGTTATACTGGTAAATAAGATAAAGACAGAAATAAAATCCCGTCCTGTTTCTACATTCAGAGAACATCTGCGATATACCCTTTCCGATGAACGGTGTATGTTTGCCGATAAACTGCCCAAGATAATTCCTGCCGCTGAATTCCGTAAAGTAAACGGCCAGAAACAGATGAAAAACTACAACGGTATTGTAGAACTGACCATTGGCCCTTTATCCAATAAGTCGGAAATCGCTTTAGTGAAACAAAAAGCCTGTGAGCAACCACAAACCCGTTGTGTTTTTATGGGTTCAAGTGGCAAAACCGTGAAAATATGGACTACCTTTACCCGACCGGACAACTCCCTTCCCAAAACACGGGAAGAAGCGGAACTATTCCACGCCCACGCCTATCGACTGGCTGTGAAATGTTATCAGCCCCAAATCCCGTTCGATATACTTCCCAAAGAACCGACTTTGGAACAATATTCGCGATTATCCCACGATCCGGACATCATATATCGTCCGAATTCAGTCCAATTTTATCTCTCTCAACCATCATCAATGCCCGAAGAAACCACTTTCCGTGAAGCGGTTCAGGCGGAGAAATCTCCATTGACCCGTGCCGTACCGGGATATGATGCGGAAAATGCCTTCCTGATGCTTTTCGAAGCCGCTTTTCGGAAAGCGTATGCCGATCTCCGGGAAGCGGGACTCGAATTGAGCGAAGACACATGGCATCCTTTAGTCGTCCAACTGGCTAAAAACTGTTTTGCTTCGGGACTTCCGCAAGAAGAAGTCGTGAGACGTACTGTTTTCCACTTCTATCTGTATAAACAGGAAGAACTTATCCGGCAAATGATTGGCAATATATATACCGAGTGCAAAGGCTTCGGCAAGAATATCAGCCTAAGCAAAGAGCAGCAACTCGCCTTGCAGACTGAAGAATTCATGAAACGCCGCTATGAATTCCGCCATAATACCCAAATTGGTGAGGTAGAATATCGTGAAAGGCTTTCTTTTCGTTTCCGTTTCAATCCTCTCGATAAACGTGTGCTGAACAGCATTGCTTTGGATGCGCAGATGGAAGGTATCCCCTTGTGGGACAGGGATATTAGCCGTTATATTTACTCCAACCGCGTCCCTGTATTCAACCCGTTGGAAGATTTTCTCTACCGGCTTCCTGCTTGGGACGGTAAAGACCGTATTCGTGCATTGGCAGCCACCGTTCCTTGTAAGAATCCGTATTGGATGGATTTGTTCCACCGTTGGTTCCTCAATATGGTTTCTCATTGGAAAGGAAGCGATAAAAAGTATGCGAACAGTGTTTCGCCCTTACTTGTCGGACCGCAAGGGACACGTAAATCTACCTTTTGCCGGAGCATAATGCCTCCTTCCGAGCGTTCCTACTATACTGACAGCATTGATTTCTCCCGAAAGAAAGATGCCGAACTTTACCTCAATCGTTTTGCGCTTATCAATATCGATGAATTTGACCAGGTGAGTTCGACACAACAAGGCTTTCTGAAACATATTCTGCAAAAGCCTGTACTGAATGTGAAGAAACCTCATGGCAGTGCCGTGCTTGAAATGCGTCGGTACGCCTCATTCATAGCTACAAGTAACCAGAAAGATTTGTTGACCGACCCTTCCGGCAGTCGTCGTTTTATTTGTATCGAAGTGACCGGAGTGATTGACACCAACCGTCCGATAGACTATGAGCAGCTTTACGCACAAGCTATGTACGAATTGGAACATGGCGAACGTTACTGGTTCGACCAGGAGGAAGAAAAGATCATGGTGGAAAACAACCGTGAATTTGAACAAGTCCCGCCGGAAGAGCAACTTTTCTTCCGTTATTTTCGTGCCGCACAGCCTGAAGAAGGGGAGTGGTTGTCTCCAGCGGAGATTATGGAAGATATTCAAAAAGGCAGTTCAATCCCGATGTCTGTCAAGAGGGTTAATTCCTTCGGAAGAATACTGAAAAAGCAAGAAATACCTTCCAAACATACGCGTAGCGGTACACTCTATCATGTTGTAAGACTAATAACCAGGTGACGGCAAAAATGCCATCACCCTGCCGTCACCTCTTGCTGTCACAGTCTTATCGGTTCATTACTAAACTATTAACTCCTAATCTGTGACAGATGACAGCAACTCACCAAATATATTCTTCTGTGTAACGTTGGTAAGTTGGTTCTTCTTTTATTCCTTTATTACGGAATAGCTGTTTGATGTAGGCTTGGTCTTTAGGCATAAGCCCCCGTTCTCCACGATAGAACCGATAATATCCCGTTTTTCCATAGTGTCCGACCATTTGTATTCTGATACTGACCGCATCTTCATAAGGGATTCTGTCAAGTAACCGTTTTAGTCCCCATGCCACATGAACTTTGACAGCAGTCTTGAAACATTCGCACTGATTCCCATCCGCAGGATAACGTGCCGGATTAATGATAGTGATATATAGGTTGTCGGCTGTATCAAGTTGTGTAGCTATGTGGCGCAGGCATTTGGGGGCTTGTGGACATTGAGCGTTGAAGCAACGGGCAAAACTATAAGGGACAGACAGACTGTCGGGTTCTTCTTTCATCTTATTGGGGTTATTTTATTTGTGAAACACTGTTGTAGATATGACAAACAGAATTCTTCACAAAGGTAGGGCTTTATTTTGGGAATGGGAAGCGTTTGGGATTGTTTATTCTCATTAAGATGAAAGGGAGAATCAGAC
>DXOJ01000263.1 GCA_019412865.1 Bacteroides sp.
ATTTAACTCAATGAATTTCTTCAAAGTTGCTAATGCTCGTCCGCTTTCCAATGACTCTTTGGCGAGGGCGATACATTCTTCAATTGTCTTTACCGGACGAATCACATGGATAGCGAAAGCGGAGTTGACTATCACTACATTTTTTTGAGCTTCCGTAGCTGTATTATTCATGATACGGTCGAAAATCTTGGCTGCATCTTCCGGTGTTTGTCCGCCATCCAGGTCAGTTTCTTTATAGCGGGAGAAGCCGAGACTCTCGGGAGTATAAATCTTTTCATGATCGCCGGTTGCCACTTTAAACTCATTGGTCAGAGAAATCTCATCATATCCGTCAAGGCTATGAACAACGGCAAATTTCGTTTTACTTTCCTGATAAGTATAGGTGTAAAGGCGAAGTAACGGGAGATTGTAAACTCCTAACAGTTGATAAGCCGGTAATACCGGATTTACCAATGGACCGAGCATGTTGAAGAATGTGCGAACTGCCAATCCTTTACGAACCGGAGCTACTGCTTTTAATGCCGGATTGAATAAAGGAGCATGCAGATAAGCAAGATTGCATTTTTCCATGCTACGACGTAGTTGATCGACGTCACTGGTGAACTTTACACCGTGTTGCTCCATTACATTACTGGCGCCACTGACCGATGTTGCTCCATAATTACCATGTTTCACAACCGGAAAGCCGGCTCCGGCAACAGTGAAACAAGAAGCTGTGGAAATATTAAATGTATTTTTTCCGTCACCTCCGGTTCCTACGATATCTATCGGAGCAAATTCACTCAAATCAACCGGAATACGCATTTCAAGCAATGCGTCGCGGAAACCGCATAATTCTTCCACAGAGATATTACGCATCAGAAAGACGGTAATTAAAGAGGCTACCTGTACATCATTATATTTTCCTTGTGCGATGTTCTGTAAAATGGTGCGAGCTTCATCGCGTCCCAGATATTGATGTTCGAAAAGTTTGTATAGAATCTGTTTCATAAGTTTAATCGTTTAAGAAGTTTTTGATAATTTCTTTTCCTTGCGGAGTTAATACTGATTCGGGATGGAACTGAATTCCATGTACATTATACGTTTTATGGCGGATTGCCATGATTTGTCCTTCCTGACTTTCTGCCGTTATTTCCAGGCAGTCGGGAAAGCCTTCCCTGCTGACTACCCAGGAATGGTATCTTCCGACAGGGATTTCTTTTCCTAGTCCTTCAAAAAGTAGATCCTGACGAATGATGCTAACCGGGGTTTGTACTCCATGATATACTTCTTTGAGGTTTTCCAGGCGTGCTCCGAAGGCTTCGCCGATAGCTTGATGACCCAGGCAGACCCCCAAAATGCTTTTGGTCGGAGCATATCTTTTAATAATAGGTAATAGCAGCCCGGCCTCTTCGGGTATGCCCGGTCCGGGAGACAGGATGATTTTATCAAAACGATCTACTTCATCAAGCTCTATCTGGTCGTTGCGGACTACTTCTACATCTGTAGCCCCTAATTCTTTCACTACATGTAGCAGGTTATAAGTGAAAGAGTCGTAGTTATCTAAAAGTAATATTTTCATTTTTAATTTTAATTAGTTTGTTTACCAATTTTATGCAGCCATCGTGCATAACTCTATGCAGCCATCGTGTATAGCTTGGGAGTGATTTATCCGTTATCACTATATTCGGTTAGTTCTTTAATTTTACGGCTAAATCAATCGCTTTTTTCAGTGCTCCCAATTTGTTGTTTACCTCTTGCAGTTCATATTCATCCTGGCTGCGTGCTACAATACCTCCTCCGGCTTGGAACCAGAGTTCGTTGTTGCGGCTTACAAAAGTGCGGATAGTGATAGCCTGATTTAATTCGCCATTTAATCCGATAAAACCGATACAACCACCGTATGCTCCACGATTATGTGGCTCGATTTCACTGATCAACTGCATAGCGCGTACTTTGGGGGCGCCGCTTAATGTGCCGGCTGGGAACGTATCAATAAACGTTTTTATTTTGTCCGCGCCTTCATTCAGCATACCACTGACACGGCTTACCAGGTGAATGACATGGCTATAATATTGCGGCTCTTTGTAGAACACCACTCGTACGTCATGGCAATTACGTGAAAGGTCGTTTCTGGCAAGATCAACCAGCATGACATGTTCTGCATTTTCTTTAGGATCAGCCAGTAAAGCTTCTGTCAGTTCCCGGTCTTTTACTGTATCTCCGGTACGGCGGGTAGTTCCGGCAATCGGATCGATGTAAGCACGACCATCTTCGATTTTGCAATGTGTTTCCGGTGAAGAGCCGAAGATGCGGTATCCTCCGAAATCGAAGTAGAAAAGATAAGGAGAAGGATTGATGCTGCGGAGTGCGCGGTAAACTTTGAAATCATCTCCGGCGTATGGTTGGATAAATCTTCTGGAAAGCACGATTTGAAAAACATCTCCGCGCATACAGTGTGCGATTCCTTTGCGAACATTGGCTTTATGCTCTTCGTCAGTAATGGAGCTGGTTACAGGACCTGTTACAGAGAAATTGTAGGAAGCATAATTTCGGTTCTCGATGGCTGCTTCCAGTTCCGGCAAGCCGCTTTCTTCTCCTTCGGACAACATTTCAACCAGTGTCAATTCATTTTTGAAATGATTGAAAACAATGACATACTTATATAATATGTATAGCAAGTCCGGAGCATCATTCTGCTCATCATGACTT
>DXOJ01000264.1 GCA_019412865.1 Bacteroides sp.
CCCTATGTACGTATCCTGTTAGGACTGGTAGAAGCACTCACCTATCTGGCATCTCTGTTGTTGATTGTCGGAGTAGTATATGAACACGGTTTTCCCTTATCCATAGATGAAGTGGCTAATTTGCAGACATTGTATAAAACAGTCTGGATTATCTTTCTGATTGATGTTACTTTACATATTTCACTGGAATACCGGAATACTAAAAAACAATACCGGCGATTAGCCTGGATATTAAGCGGGTTATTATATCTTACTCTAGTACCCGTCATTTTTCACCGTCCGGAAGAAGAAGGAGCTATTTTGCAGATTTGGGAATTCCTGCATGGGAAGTTTTATCATCTCCTGTTATTACTAGTCCTTTCTTTCCTCAACTTGTCCAATGGGCTGGTGCGCCTGTTGGGACGGCGTACCAATCCTTCTTTGATATTGGCAGTCAGTTTTATGGCTATTATCCTGATTGGAGCAGGTTTGCTGATGCTTCCGCGCTGCACGGTGAATGGTATTACCTGGGTAGACTCTTTATTTACGGCTACCAGTGCCGTATGCGTTACAGGTTTGGTTCCGGTAGATGTATCCACTACATTCACCACTTCCGGATTAGTTGTCATTATTCTATTGATTCAGATTGGAGGATTAGGAGTGATGACATTAACCAGTTTCTTTGCCATGTTCTTCATGGGAAACACCTCCATTTACAATCAGCTTGTTGTACGTGATATGGTTAGTTCCAATTCGTTAGGTTCATTACTGTCCACCTTATTATATATATTGGGCTTTACCTTAGTCATTGAAGGGATTGGTATGGTTTCGATTTGGTTTAGTATTCACGGTACGCTGGGAATGACTTTGGAAGGCGAGTTAGGTTTTGCTGCTTTCCATGCTATATCAGCTTTTTGTAATGCGGGTTTTTCTACACTTTCCGGTAATTTAGGGAATCCGATGGTGATGACCAATCATAATGGACTGTTTATTTCTGTTTCTTTGCTGATAATCTTCGGTGGTATCGGCTTCCCCATTCTTGTCAATTTCAAGGATATTGTATTATATCACCTGCGTCGTTTCTGGAAATTGGTCCGTACACGCAAACTGGATCGTCACAAAATGCAGCATCTTTATAACCTGAATACGAAAATCGTGTTAATCATGACTTTTCTGCTTTTATTAATCGGTACATTAGCTATTGCTGCTTTTGAGTGGAATGCTTCCTTTGCCGGTATGCCTTTGGCAGACAAATGGACACAAGCTTTCTTTAATGCCACTTGTCCTCGAACAGCCGGTTTTAGTAGTGTCGACCTGGCATCATTGAGTGTGCAGACTTTGTTGGTTTATCTATTCTTGATGTGGGTTGGCGGTGGTTCACAATCTACGGCAGGTGGTGTGAAAGTGAACGCTTTTGCAGTTGTGGTTCTGAATCTTGTAGCCGTATTGCGTGGTACTGAACGGGTAGAGGTGTTTGGCAGAGAATTATCTTACGATTCAATCCGGCGTTCCAATGCAACAGTAGTCATGTCATTGGGAGTGTCATTCATTTTTATTTTCACATTGAGCATACTCGAACCGGGTGTTTCCATCATGGCATTGACTTTCGAATGTGTCTCTGCACTTAGTACTGTGGGATCCAGTCTGAATCTGACCCCTCATTTGTGTGATGCCAGTAAGTTGTTGGTATCCTTGTTGATGTTTATCGGACGTGTGGGATTGATAACATTGATGTTGGGAATTGTCAAACAGAAAAAGAATACAAAATACCGTTATCCGAGTGATAACATTATAATAAACTAAAGATATGAAGTATATTATTATCGGTTTAGGAAATTACGGCCATGTGTTGGCAGAGGAATTGTCTGCATTAGGGCACGAGATTATTGGTGCGGATATTAGTGAAAGTCGTGTAGATTCAATCAAAGATAAGGTTGCTACGGCTTTTGTCATTGATGCCACTGACGAACAATCATTATCAGTGTTGCCATTGAATAGTGTGGATATAGTAATTGTAGCGATTGGTGAGAATTTTGGTGCATCGATACGTGTTGTTGCCCTATTGAAGCAGAAAAAGGTTCCCCGAATCTTTGCCCGTGCTATTGATGCCGTACATAAAGCGGTGCTTGAGGCTTTTGAACTTGAGCGAATCCTGACTCCGGAAGAAGATGCTGCCCGCAGCTTGGTGCAATTGCTTGATTTTGGAACGAATATGGAAGGATTCCGCATCGATCAGGATTATTATGTTGTGAAGTTCACGGTTCCGGAGAAATTTGTAGGATATTTTGTGAATGAGTTGAATTTGGATGAAGAGTTTCATTTAAAGATGATAGGGTTGAAGAGAGCCAATAAAATAACCAATTGCTTGGGCATTTCTTTAATGGAGCTTCATGTAAAGAATGAATTACCGGCGGATGAGAAAGTGGAAGAGGGAGATGAACTGGTTTGTTACGGTAGATATCGCGATTTCCAAGCTTTCTGGAAAGCTATTTAATGTGCAAAATCTAGTGGATTTCAAGATAGAGGGATGATGATATTTGTTGGTAAATAGTATAATGTTGGCAGTTATCCCCTTTGGTTTTGTCTGATTATTGTAATTCCGGTTTGCAATTATTAATTGTTGCAGGATGAAGTTTTATACTATATCCTATAGAGGTGAAATTGAGCTGCACAATCAGGCTTTGTGATGTTTCCGGTTTTCGTTGGTCGAACACGAAGTTGCCTAGACTATAGAAAATAGGCTTACCTTTAAAATATTCTTCTTTCTGAATGACATGCGGATGGTGTCCGATGATGGCATCCGCACCTGCACGGATAAGCCGGCGTGCTCCTTTTCTTCTGTCTCGCGTTTCAGATATTCCTTAAAATCCAGACCAAAACCTCTCCATGCATATTCCGCTATCAGAAATTTTCCACTTCGTTCCCGTTCCACGGTGCGTATCAATACAGGAGTATGTTCACGAATCACTCTAAAATCTTCCAAAGGTTGTGCTACCCTCGAACCTAACCAAAGTGGGCGGATATACGCTTCATCTGCAATCCGGTAAATGAATAACCGCTTGTCGGGTTTGGGATCGAATCGGGTAGGCTTGATAACCCCCACAATAATTTCCGGCATCCTGTCTCCTGTAACATCTCCATAATCAAATTGATAGACAGGATAAGGCAATTTCCAAACAGAGTGGGAGGGTTGGTCTGTATTCAAATGAATGACATAGAGCGAATCAGATTCTTTGTTCAGAGATACTTCCATGTGTCTTTGATTAACTTGCCATTCAAACCTGTTTTCTTTCCGGCATGAACAGAACATCAGTAAAAGACCTGTAAAAATAAGGAAGTGAATCCTGTGCGACATATCTGTAACGTTTTCTTTGGCAAAGATAGATATTAACCTGTATTTACCTGCTTCTTTTCTCGTAAAAGTGAAAAGTCCAGTATATTATATATGAAAACCACCGGACTTCTCTTTAGTTAAGAAATCCGGTGGCTTATCAGATTTTATAAAGCGTATGCTTTATTTCGTTTGAATACGAATATTTCCGGCTTTCACTCCATTTGCTTTGGCTGTAAATACAATTTCTCCGGCAGTTTCACCAGCTTGTATGATAGCTGTCAACATTCCGTTGAAAGCATGCATCTTCGGAAGATGGAATTGTTCCAGGTTCGTCGGATCGCCATTGGCAGCAGCACGATATTTACCAGCTCCCTTTGCAGAGAAGTTTATCTGACGATTATCAGTAGGGCATAGGTTACCATCTTTGTCTACGACTTTCACAGTCACATACGCTAAGTCTTTTCCGTCTGCAGTCAATTCGTTACGGTTGCTGACCAATTCGATGTGATGAGGTTTTCCGGCAGTGCGAACCACTTTTTCCGCTACAGCTTTTCCATCTTTGTTATAGGCTACTACTTTTACTTCTCCCGGTTCATATACAGCATCCATCCACATCAGACGATAGCGGTTCTTCAACGAACTATTATTCTTGCTTTGTTTACCATAACTTTTACCGTTGATAAACAGTTCGGCTGTAGGATAGTTGGTATATACAAATATAGGAGTCACTTCGCCTTCACGTCCCGGCCATGTCCAGTGAGGCAGAATATGCAAAGTTTCCGCATCCTTATTCCATACACTGCGATACAAGTAATAGCGGTCTTTAGGCAGACTGGCAAGGTCGATAATACCAAACATGGAACTGTGATTGGGCCATGCATCCGTATCATAAGGTGATGGTTCACCCAGATAGTCAAATCCTGTCCATACAAATTGTCCGATTGTCCAATGGTTATCGTCGGCCAGTGCAAAGTCCTCATCCGGAATATTTGACCATGAACAGGCTTCTACATCATAAGAGGAACACTGATGGTCTTCATACTTAGTACTTTTCTTATCCTCTACCGGGAATTTGTATACCCCGCGTGAACTGACAGTAGAAGCAGTTTCACTACCCAGAATCAGATTCTGCGGAAGTTGGTCATAAGATTCCTTATAGCGTTGGGTACGGTAATTAAGTCCCGGAATGTCAATCATTGCTGCAAATCCGTTCGCAAGTACACAAGTAACCTGATCCATTCCACAAGTGACAGGACGTGTCGGATCTTCTCGGTGGCAAATGTCTTGCAGGAATTTAGCCACTTTATAGCCGACAGGGCTACATTGGGTCGGCACTTCATTACCGATACTCCACATAATCACACACGGATTATTCCGATAATTATGGAGCATATTTACCATATCACGTTCCGCCCATTCATTGAAATAACGGTGATAACCGTTTTCACACTTGGCGATGTCCCATTCATCGAACGGTTCAATCATCATCATAAATCCCATTTCGTCACACAACGCTACGAGTTCGGGAGTCGGCATATTATGAGAAGTACGGATAGCGTCACATCCCATATCTTTCAGCAATGTAAGTTGATGGCGAAGCGCTGCTACATTAATAGCGGCACCCAGCGGACCTAAATCATGGTGATTACATACCCCTTGGAATTTGCGATGTTTTCCGTTCAGATAGAAACCCTTATCAGCGATATATTCAATGCTGCGGATACCGAAACGGGTCGTGTAAGTATCCACCAGTTTATCATCTGCGTAAATTTTGGAAACAGCCTTGTAGAGCGACGGACTTTCCGGCGACCAGAGCTCGGGCGCATTTACAATAAAGTTTTGTTCGAATGGTTGTCCATGATTAATGCGGCTCGTATTCTCTTTGCTGGTAGCCACTTTTCCGTCCGGAGAAAGAATCTCTGTTTCTATACGGATTTGTGTTTTCTCACCGGCATTATCAATCTTCGTTTGAAGACGTACGGCTGCAAAGTCCTTGCTGACATGAGGAGTTGTGATTTGTGTTCCCCATACAGGCACGTGCACTTTATCAGTCACGATCAGATGCACATTACGATACAAACCTGCTCCCGGATACCAGCGCGAGGACTGCGGACGATTTTCCAAACGTACGGCCAGCGTATTATTCTTTCCGTCTTTGTTTAATAAAGACGTCACGTTACAGTGGAAAGAGTTGTAGCCGAAAGGCCAGAAACAAGCTTCTTTTCCATTTACATAGACACGTGCTTCGCTCATGGCGCCATCAAAGAGCAGCGTCACCTCCTTAT
>DXOJ01000265.1 GCA_019412865.1 Bacteroides sp.
ATTATCATATCTAAATATCTATTGGGAACTGCTTCTCCGCAGGAGGAGAAAGAAATCATGGAATGGCGGAATGCTGATGCCGGGCACGAACAGGAATTTCAGGAACTGTGCGAGAGCTGGCAGATAGCTCATGCGGGAATACATCCGGTAATTCCTGATAAAGAACGTGTGTGGGAAAAGATAATGAGTAATCTGAATCTGGTGAAACCTGTGAAGATGTACACGCGGCGGTTGTTGTATCAGGCAGTGGGAATTGCTGCTATGCTGGCACTGGTGTTGGGCTTCTCACTCTCTCTGCTGGTTTCGGAAGAGGAAGAAGTAGGATTAGTCTCATTTACAGCTCCTGTTGGCCAGAAAGCTGAAGTCAGTTTGCCGGATGGCACTAAAGTTTGGTTGAATTCCGGTTCTACTTTGACCTATTCTACGGATTATGCCAAAGACCGCCGTTCTGTAAAATTGAACGGACAGGCCTTTTTTGATGTGGTGCAAGACAGTAAGAGACAGTTTGATGTATTGGTAGGTGATGTGAAAGTGTTGGTTCATGGTACGGCATTCGATGTCAATGGATATGGAGACCATTCAGAATTGGAAGTTGTACTGCTTAGAGGGCACGTGACGGTTGTCTCGGCTTTAACGGACAAGCTGCTGGCAGATATGAAACCCAATCAGAAAGTCATTATTCCTTTGCATGAAATGGAGAAGTGTAAATTGGAGGCTTGCGATGCTGAAGTAGAGTCCGTATGGCGATTGGGCAAGTTGAAAATTGAAAATGAGAATCTGCAGGAAATAGTTCAAAAAATGGAACGATGGTATGGCATCAAAATTCAATTGCATGATGTACCGGAAAATAAACGTTATTGGATGACAATTAAAACAGAATCTTTGCGAGAGATGCTTGAGATCATTAATCGGGTGACTCCGATTACATACACTATTAACGGAGAGGAGGTGAGCATAACCGGAAGAAAGTAATCGAAGAATAAAAAAGGACGCAGAAGAGTGCCATCTTCCACGTCCGAAGAGCAAAACCTGCGTATGTATGCTATCCGTCAGACGGATGGCACAGGTATAGCCTTGCTTTATGCGGACAAAGGTAATAATTAATTCCTTTATTTAACCTTAAATGAGTTTACAATGTTGAAGCTAAAACAAATATTATGTAGCATTCTTGTTTTGGGCAGCCTGCTTTCCAGCCCTTCGCTATGGGCGCAGAAAGAGACTAAAGTCAATATCGCTGCCAGGCAGATTTCTTTAAAAAACCTGATACAAGCTGTTGAAAAACAGACAGATTATACTTTTGTGTTCGATAATTCTATCCCTCTGTCACGTATTGTTTCCCTGAAAGGAGGTTCTCAATATCTTTCGGATGTGCTGAAACAGGCCTTTGATAAAAGTGACATTGCGTATGAAATAGTAGGCAAACAGATTGTTTTACAAAAGGTGCAGACGAAGACCAACCGGACGATTTCGGGTGTGGTGAAAGATGAGCAGGGAGAAGCGGTCATCGGAGCGAGCGTATTGGTAAAAGGTACCACCAACGGTACGGTTACCGATTTTAACGGAAAGTTTGAGTTGCAGAATGTACCAGAAAGTGCCACTATTGATGTGACGTTTATAGGTTACGCCCCACAGAGCAAAAAGGTGGTGGCCGGAGTACGTTCAATGAATTTCGTTCTTGAAGAAGATACAGAGACATTGGATGAAGTAGTAGTGGTAGGTTACGGCGTACAACGTAAACGGGACCTTTCCGGTTCGATAGCTTCCGTCAAAGGCGATATCATTACTGAATATGCAAATACTTCTGTTGCGTCAGCATTACAGGGACGCGTGTCAGGCGTACAGATTCAGCAAACTAATGGCCAGCCGGGAGCCGGAATACAAGTGAGGGTACGTGGTTCCAATTCTATTCGGGGTGACAATGAACCGCTTTGGATTATCAACGGATTTCCGGGTGACATTAATATGATTAATACGGCTGATATCGAATCTGTTGAAGTGATGAAAGATGCTTCCGCAACTGCTATCTATGGCTCGCGCGGTGCCAATGGTGTCATCTTGATTACGACGAAGCAAGCTAAAGAGGGGAAGATTACGGTGGAATACAATGCCAGCTTCGGTGTGCAGAGTCTGGCTAAAGAACTTGAGCTACTCGATGCTTGGGAATATATGAGCTATCTGAATGAAAAAGCAGCGATTAATAATCAGCCGACGATATATACCGATGAAGAGATTAAATCTACTCGGCATAGTACCAACTGGCAGCGTGAACTGTTTCGTAATGCACTTGTTACCGACCACTCTGTGAATGTCTCTGGTGGTACGGAAAAAGTTCAGGGAACGTTAGGCGCCAGCTATTTCGATCAGCAAGGTATCGTGAAGGAAAGTGGCTATAAACGTATGTCTATCCGTTCGAGCCTGAATTATCACATCTCAAAATATGTCACCGTGTCGAGCAACTTGATTTTCAGCCGCTCCAATCATAATCAGATGAATTCGCAGGGAGGTAGCCGGGGAACGTCTGTTATCGGTTCTACACTGATTCTGCCGCCAACAGCGACACCTCATTATGACGACGGAACCTGGAATGACTTCCAGACACAACCGATTGCACCGGTAAATCCGTTGGCTTATGTGAAAGAAGTGGATAATAAATGGTACGCCAACCGGATTATGGCAAATGCTTCGTTGACAATTAAACCGATAGACGGACTTTCAATCCAGTTATCTGCCAACGTAAACAATAACCAGAACCGCAAAGATTATTACAAGTCATTGCAATATCCTAATTCACAAGGGGCTGCCTCTATTACATTTGGAGAAACAGTCGGCATCACAAGTAATAATATCATAACCTATAATAAGAGTTTTCTAAAAAAACACCATTTGAGTGTGATGGGTGGTTTTACCTACGAACAGAGTACATCGAAAACTGCGGGAACGGGTACGGCCGAAGGTTTCTTGAGTGATGTGACCGAAACCTATGATATGGATGCAGCTACTGTTAAAGGGCTGCCGACATCTTCTTATTCAGATTGGCGTTTGTTCTCTTTTCTGGGACGTGTCAACTATAATTATGCTGATCGCTATCTTTTGACTGCCAGTCTTCGTGCCGACGGTTCCTCACGTTATAGTAAAGGAAACAAATGGGGATATTTCCCTTCAGCGGCAGCGGCCTGGCGTCTTTCGCAAGAGTCTTTTTTGCGTGATGTAGAGTGGCTTTCGGATCTAAAGTTCCGTTTGAGTTACGGAGTGACTGGTAGCACTGCCATCTCACCGTATTCTACCCAGAACACATTGAGGACGGAAAATGTAGTATTCGATAAGAATACGACAGTGGCGTATCTTCCGTCAGATACCTACACCGGTGATTTGAAATGGGAAACAACCTCACAGTTTAATGTGGGGGTTGATCTGTCCCTGTTTAATAATCGCCTCCGCATGACTGCAGATTATTATCGGAAGAAAACGACTGATTTGCTGAACAATGTAGAGATGCCTCGTTCAAGTGGATACACCACTGCCCTGCGTAACATCGGTTCCATCCGTAACTCGGGGTTTGAGTTGCAACTCGACGGGCGGATTATTGATCGTGCTGTGAAATGGGATTTGGGTGTCAACTTCTCGCTTAATCGCAGCAAAGTGTTAGTCCTTTCGGAAGATAAGGATATTTTCGGTGGCGAATTGGATAATACCATTCTGAAAGACCAGCTCAATCTGATGCGTGTGGGTGAGCCAATGTATGTTTTCTACGGATATGTTGAAGATGGATACGATGAGAACGGTCATATCGTATATAAGAATATGGATGACGATCCTGCCATCACAGCAGCAGACAAGACCATCATCGGTGATCCTAATCCTGATTTTCTGGTCAATCTAACTACAGCAGTCAGTTATAAAGGGTTTACGCTAAGCGCTTTCTTCCAGAGTTCAATAGGTAATGATATATATTCGCTTAGTATGGCTGCACAAGCTTATGATTATGGATATAACGGGAATACGTTGCGCGAGGTGTACTACAACCATTGGACACCCGAGAATCCTACCGCAAAATATCCCAATCTCGATCAGACTTCCTATAAAATGTCCGACCGGTTTGTTTATGACGGCAGCTTCGTCAGACTTAAAAACCTCGAATTGGCCTACGATGTACCTTGTGCCCGTAGCAAATTCATCAAGCGCGCCCGTGCCTATGTGAGTGCCCAAAACCTGTTTACTATTACGAGCTACCCTTTCTGGGATCCGGATATAAATGCCAATGGTGGCGGAAGCTCGATGATTCAGGGGGTAGATTCGTATTGTTATCCTAGTGCCCGTACTTATACGATTGGATGCCGACTCACTTTCTAACATATAAAAATAGATGTCTTATGAAAAAATTATTGATATATATTGCCGCTTTTGCTATGATACTGGCAATGAACACATCCTGTGAAGATATGGGCTCTTTGGAAGAACATCCGAAGAAAGTGGATGCAACGACTTTTATGGCGAATGCCAAAGAAGTGGAGAGTGTTATCAATTCCATCTATTTCCAACTCCGTCGTGATCCGGGATTCAGTCGTTATCTGATTGTTCTGGAAGAAGGACTGGCGGATTATTGTATTGGAAGAGGTAACTATGCCACAGCTTATGATACCGGGCTTACCAGTGGTGGGGTGGGCTTCTCCAAAGATAGCTGGGCGGTGTTGTATCGTGCCATTCGTTTTGCCAATAATATTCTTGACGGTATAGGTAATACTCCACTCTCGCAACAGGAGTATAACAACCTTACCGGGGAAACACGTTTTCTACGTGCATTCGCCTATTCATGGCTGGCACGAAATTGGGGCGCCGTTCCTTTTTTTGATGAACAGAACATGAATGACTTTAATAAACCCCGTACTCCGGAAGCTGATATCTGGAAGTTTGTGATTGATGAGGCCGATTATGCTGCATCCAATCTACCGGAAGTGGCTAAATCTGCCGGACGTCCTTCGCGTTATGCCGCATTGGCATTGAAAACAGAAGCTTGTCTCTATGCCGGTCGTTATGAAGAAGCGGCTGAAGCAGCCGGTTTAATTATTTCATCCAAACGATATTCTCTGGTTGAGGTTGGCAAAGCGGATGATTTCCTCGACCTTTACGGTCATACAGCTAATGCCACTTCTGAAGAAATTTTCTATATAAAGTTCAACCGCGATAGTGGATCGACCATCGCCTATATGTATCTCTGCAAGCCCAATCCTTTCGTGAATATGGGAGCTGTAGGAATTTATACCGATTATCAGAAGAATAAATTTATTCAGAATTGGGACCAGAATGATTTACGCTATCAGTTCGGATTGTATAAACAAACGCAGAATGGAACACTTAATGCACTGACTAAAACGGGTATGATTTGCTCGAAATTCAGAGACTCGGAATGGACAGGGAGCAGTACAACCCCCAATGACAATCCGGTATATCGTTATGCTGATATTCTGCTTTATTATGCAGAAGCTGTTTGTCGCTGGAAAGGAGCTCCTACCGATGATGCCATGGAAAAATTGAATATGGTGCGGCGACGTGCTTACGGACAGAAACCGACACAAGCATCTTCTTCAGACTATAAACTGGCCGATTATGCAAGTAAAGATGCTTTCCTTGCACTGGTGTTGCAGGAGCGTGGCTACGAAACGATTTTTGAAGGTAAACGCTACAATGACCTGAAGCGTTGTGGAAAGCTTGCAGAAGCAGCTTTGGCTGCCGGACGTATTTCGGCTTTATCCGAAGTGGGAGATGCAGCTTACTGGTGGCCTATCCCTACCGATGAATTTAATTATAATATGGCATTGGATCAGACAAAAGACCAGAATCCTGGGTATTAACAACTTAATTAATTTGATTTCTTATGAATAGATTGAATATACTGATTGTAACAATTCTCTTTTTATTGACAACAACCGGCTGCGCCCAACAGGCTGAAAGATGGTCGACGGAAAAAGCAAACGCATGGTACGCATCTCAAAAATGGCCGGTGGGTATCAACTACGTTACTGCTACGGCAATCAATCAGTTTGAGATGTGGCAAGAGGAGACTTTTGATCCGAAAACCATGGAGTTGGAGTTGGGACGTGCCGGGGAACTCGGATTCAATACGGTACGCATATTCCTGCATGATATGGTGTGGGAAGCGGATCCGGCAGGGTTTAAACAACGACTGGATACATTTCTGGGTATCTGTCAGAAACATGGTATGCGTGCCATCGTCACTTTCTTTACGAATGGCGGGCGTTTTGAGAGTCCGAAACTCGGTGTACAACCGGCTTCTGTACAGGGTGTTCATAACTCTCAATGGATACAGAGTCCCGGAGCGCCATCCGTCAATGATCCGTCAACGTATCCGCGTCTGGAACGTTACGTGAAAGATGTGATGACTACCTTTAAAGCAGATGATCGTATTTTATTGTGGTGTTTATATAACGAACCGGAAAACTTCAAGCAGAAAGCACACAGCATGCCATTGTTGCGCGAAGTGTTCCGTTGGGCGCGTGAGGTGAATCCCTCGCAACCGCTGTCGTCTCCGATATGGATTTATCCCGGAGGACATGGCACACGCAGTAATTTGCCGATTATCAGTTTTCTGGGTGAGAATTGTGACGTTATGACCTTTCACTGTTATTACGGACCTGAAGAAATGGAAAAATTCATCGCTTTCATGAAGCAGTTTGATCGTCCGGTTATCTGCCAGGAGTATATGGGACGCCCCCGTTCAACTTTTGAAGAAATAATGCCGATTCTTAAGCGTGAAAAGGTAGGTGCCATCAGTTGGGGATTGACAGCAGGAAAGTGTAATTTCCATTTACAGTGGTCGAGCAAGGCCGGAGATCCGGAACCTGAAATCTGGTTTCATGATATATTCCGTCTGGATGGTACACCTTATAGTCAACAAGAAATTGATTTTATAAAAAGTATGACTTCAAACTGATCGATAACGGATTGAACAAATAAAAGAATGAATATGATGAAAAAGTTAAAAACTCATAGATACCTTTTGGTAACAGTGATGGGGCTTCTCGTTGCTTGTACATCTTATACCTCAACGGATGAGTGGCCCAATCCGCGTCCTAATTCAAATCCTGACCCTGAACCGGTCACTGGAGAGATTACCTCTATTCAGTCGCTCAATAAAAGTGAAAATGTAGCAGTGAACTCTCATGCGGACGAATGGGGGAATAGTTCTCTCGAATTAGACTATCGCCGGTTGCTGACTTTGGAAAGTCCGGCACTGTCGGCTGTGAATGCTCTTTATCCCCGTATCAAGAAATTAGGTGACGGGACCTATTTGCTGCTATACCAGCAGGGACCACAGGCTTGGAATGTCTATTATGCTTTAAGTACTAATCTGATTACATGGCAGAATGCATCCAGTCCTCTGTTTCAGAGCGAAAGTGCCCAGCAAACTTCTGGTGCCAGTGATACACGCTGTTTCTCATCATGTGATGCAGTCGTTCTGGCAAATAAGGATATTTTGGCATTCGCTTCCTTTCGCTTGAATCAGGGATACAGGGTTGATCCGCAGAGTAATGGTATTATAATGAGACGTTCTTCCGATAATGGACGTACCTGGTCGACTGCCCAGATTATTTATCAGGGAACGACTTGGGAACCTTATGCGTTACAACTTCGTTCGGGTGAAATACAGGTCTATTTTACGGATAGCGAGCCTCTCACAGCCGATTCGGGGACTGCCATGCTGCGTTCTATGGATAATGGGCGGACATGGACGGTCGTTGGAAAGGTGATCCGTCAAAAGACTGGACTGGCTATAGATGGCTCGGGCAAGCAAATTTATTCGGATCAGATGCCTTCTGCCCGCGAATTAAATAATTCGACGAAGATTGCAGTAGCTACAGAAACACGTTTCAGAGATGAAGGCGACGTTTATCATATTTCAATGGCGTGGAGCTCCGACAACTGGGCTTCGGCTCCATTGACCGGAGATGAAGTAGGGCCTTCGGACCGTAAACTCAATTTTGTGCAGAAGGCTGCAGCACCTTATCTGGTACAATTCCCCTCGGGAGAGACTGTCTTGTCGTACAATGCTTCTTCTCTCTTTACCATGCAGGTGGGTAACGCAGAGGCTTCCCAATGGGGAGAAACGTATCAACCATTTAGTGGAAAAGGATATTGGGGAGCAACGGAAATTATTGACCCGCATGCTCTTGTAGCTGCTATGCCTGCTACTTTTGTCAATAGCGAGAATAAAGATGCTGCCCGTATTCAGATTGGACAGTTTGTTCTGAATCATCGGATTAATGCCTCCGGAATGACACCGGTGATAGACGCCGACAATTCGGATTGGAGTGTAGTCAGTGATGCGCTATTTATCGGAAGTGTGTCCACTACACAAGCCGTGTTCCGCTTTGCTTATGATGCAGAAAATGTATATTGTCTGGTGGAACGTCTTGATAAAGACTTGACTACAGACGACAGCATGGAATTGATTTTTCAGGGTGGAGATGCTACCGGAACTCCTCTTAAAATCTCTCTTATTCCGGATGCAGTTCAATATACCATTAAATGCAGTCATTCTTCAGTAACTTGTAAGGGTGCGGTTCACGGAACTTTTGGCGATACGGCAGCCGATAAGGGATATGTAGTCGAAATGGCTATTCCACGGACTTTACTTCGTGTGGTAGCCGACCGTTTGATGTTTAATGCTACCTTATATGATCAGAATGGTAGTGATACCTTTACTGGACTGACTGCTACGAATTATGAGAAATGGTTGCCGATCGTTTTAAAAGCTGCTACGGACCCTGAACCTCTACCGGGGGAAGGAGATACCGGTACCGGACCTTCCTGGAATAATGGCGATACGGAAGGTACATGGAAATAATGATAACATTTTAAATTTGCGAGACCATGAAAAAAAATAAAATTCTGATTCTTCTGGTAATTGGTTTATCATTGGGTAGTTGTGTGCAAACTGATGACGAGGCGTTTTCTCCGGAACCGACCGTAAAAGGAGGAGAAAAATCCATTACGGCCATTTGTGCTGTTACCGCCACGACACGCACGTCGCTTAATGCATCCATGAATGTGGTTTGGACCCAAAATGATGAGATACGGCTGTTTGGCACTTCAACACCGAATGGAGCTGTTTATACTACTACTGCCAGTAGTGTTCGTACCGCTGTTTTTGACCCGGTGGACACTTCTGTAGATGATGCCATCCGATATGCTGTTTATCCGGCGTCGGCTGCGTCAGGCAGCCAACTTGAAGGTACGACACTTGCTGTTGACTTTTCGGCACTTGCCGGACAGAAATGGATGGGTGCATTTAATGCCGATAGTGAAATATCATCTTTGCCGATGGCGGCAGCCTCTGATGGTGAAGCCTTTTCTTTTAAGAATCTGTGTGGTGGAGTACGGATACAACTGACTGATTATCAATTAATGGGAATTAGTGTTAAATCTGTAGCTGTACGCGGTAATGACGGAGAACTGGTGTCGGGTATAGCTGATGTCAATGCAGCGGATGGAATCGTATCACTTCGGAAGTCTTCCACTCCTTCTGCTGCGGCTACTGCATTGGTTACTTGTGATACAAGCGTACCTCTTTCTACGGATAATAATCCCTCGGCTCATACAGACTTTGTTTTATTTCTTCCTGCGGTAAATTATACCAAAGGGTTGACTTTCGTCATAACGGATGCTGCCGGACGGATTTACGAACAAGCAACTCCGGGCGCTTTCACTATTGAAGCCGGAGTTGTCAAACCGATGGAATTATTGCCGGTGACGTTGTATTATGGTAAGGCAAACTGTTATCGTACGGCATCTGCAGGAACACTTGAAATAGATGCCACGCCTTATTATTCATTGGCAGGAGATTATACTTATGAAAATCGTCCGAGAGTGAATGCCAATGGGGAATTAGTAGATAAGGCTGTGTCTGCAACTGTTTTGTGGACACAAACGAATTCGTCTTCATCAGGAGATGTTCTTTCTGCTGTTCCTGCATTGGAGGGAACTACTTTAAAAGTTCCTGTAAGTGGCGTGAAAGGAAATGCCCTTGTGGCTATTCGAGATGCATCGGGCAAGAACGTATGGTCTTTTCATATTTGGGTGACTGAAGCATCGGATCTTACCTATATTAATGAGGAACGGGGAACATTCAAAATGATGGATCGTAATTTGGGTGCAACTTCTGTTACTCCTAAAGATCAGAATGCTTATGGTGCGTGGTATCAGTGGGGGCGTAAAGATCCGTTCCCGCGTCCGCTTGATATTGTCCGTTCGAGTGCGACAACTGTGGATAACAAGGAACTGACCGCAAATGCAACCACTTCTGCCGAAGTGGGAACAGTAAGTTATACCATATCCAATCCTGATATAAGAATTTTTTCTGCGAATGACTGGCATAATGAATGGCGGAATAACGGACTATGGGGAAATTCTGATGGTCTCACCAAGAATGTAAAAACTGTGTATGATCCTTGTCCGGAAGGCTATTGTGTGCCCGATCAGAATTGCTATCAGGGATTCACCTTTACTTCAAAAACGGAATGTGATAACAATTACGGGCATCTGTTTGTGATTGATGGTTCGCAAACTTCTTACTTCCCGACAGGAGGCTATCTGGATAAGGGAGCTAATAAGATTGCTTATCAGGAATATCGGGGATATCAATGGACTAGTAATCCAGGAACAACAGGAGCTTATTACTTCTATTATAATATATTGCTGTCCGATTAAACTCGACAACAATAAAAATAGTGTGCTCGACTGCTGA
>DXOJ01000266.1 GCA_019412865.1 Bacteroides sp.
TCAGTAGACTGTGTAGTGATTGGTTTTGACGGAGAACAACTGAAAGTGTTGCTTGTAAAACGTGCAGGTGAGGATAATGGAGAAGTATATCATGATATGAAACTTCCCGGAAGTCTTATCTATATGGATGAAGCCCTGGATGAAGCTGCACAACGAGTTTTGTATGAACTGACAGGACTTAAAAATGTGAATCTGATGCAGTTTAAAGCATTTGGTTCTAAAAACAGAACGAGTAATCCGAAAGATGTACGCTGGTTGGAAAGAGCTATGCAGTCAAAAGTGGAGCGTATTGTTACCATTGCATATTTGTCGATGGTGAAGATAGATCGTACGTTGGATAAGAATCTGGACGATCACCAGGCTTGCTGGGTCGCTTTGAAAGACGTGAAAACACTGGCTTTCGACCATAATCTGATTATAAAGGAGGCAATGACTTATATTCGTCAGTTCGTAGAATTTAATCCTTCCATGTTGTTCGAACTGCTTCCACGTAAATTTACAGCCGCACAATTAAGGACTCTTTTTGAATTAGTATACGACAAAGCCGTGGACGTGCGTAACTTCCATAAAAAAATAGCAATGATGGAATATGTAGTTCCTTTGGAAGAAAAACAACAAGGAGTGGCTCACCGTGCTGCCCGTTATTATAAATTTGATAAGAAGATATATAATAAGGTAAGAAGGTAGCCCCTGTTCAAGTATTAAGTATCAAGTATTATGTATTAGGCGTTGAATGTTAAAGTATTAATTGTCGGACATTGAGCGTAAATCGTAAATAGTAAATCGTTAAATCGTAAATAAAATTATGTTTCTATTAGGTTATGACATAGGTAGCTCGTCTGTAAAAGCGAGTTTGGTAAATGCGGAGACAGGTAAATGTGTATCCTCGGCATTTTTTCCGAAAACAGAAGCGAATATTATTGCAGTGAATCCCGGATGGGCGGAACAAGATCCTGAAAGTTGGTGGGAAAACTTAAAGTTGTCCACGCAGGCTATTATGATCGAATCCGGAGTGAGTGCCGCTGAAATTAAAGCCATCGGTATCTCTTATCAGATGCACGGATTGGTTTGTGTTGATAAGAATCAGCATGTATTGCGTCCTGCTATCATCTGGTGTGACTCTCGTGCGGTGCCATACGGTCAGAGAGCGTTTGAGACAATCGGGGAGGAGAGATGTCTTTCTCATTTGTTGAATTCGCCGGGAAATTTTACCGCTTCCAAGTTGGCGTGGATTAAAGAAAACGAACCTGCCATCTATGAGCAGATTGATAAGATAATGCTGCCGGGCGATTATATTGCCATGAAGTTGAGTGGAGAAATCTGTACAACTGTTTCCGGGCTTTCGGAAGGTATGTTCTGGGATTTCAAGAACAACCGGGTGGCTGATTTCTTAATGGATTATTACGGATTTGATTCTTCCTTGATTGCAGATATTAAGCCGACCTTCGCGGAACAGGGACGTGTAAATGCAATAGCTGCCAAAGAGCTTGGACTGAAAGAAGGGACACCGATTACTTATCGTGCAGGCGACCAGCCTAACAACGCCCTTTCTTTGAACGTGTTTAATCCGGGCGAAATTGCTTCTACGGCAGGAACATCAGGGGTGGTTTATGGTGTGAACGGTGAAGTGAACTATGATCCGCAGTCACGCGTCAATACCTTTGCGCATGTCAATCATACCATAGATCAGACACGTTTGGGAGTATTGCTTTGCATCAACGGAACGGGTATTCTCAATTCATGGGTAAAACGCAACATTGCTCCCGAAGGAATATCTTATAATGAAATGAATGTATTGGCTTCCAAAGCTCCTATCGGCAGTGCGGGAATCAGTATTCTGCCCTTTGGTAACGGTGCCGAACGTATGCTGAACAATAAAGAAATCGGTTGCAGCATCCGTGGATTGGACTTCAATGCACATGGTAAACACCACATCATCCGTGCCGCTCAAGAAGGTATCGTATTCTCTTTTAAATATGGCATTGATATCATGGAGCAGATGGGAATTCCCGTGAAGATGATCCATGCCGGACACGCTAATATGTTCTTGAGTTCTATCTTCCGCGATACTTTGGCGGGAGTCACAGGAGCTACTATCGAGCTTTACGATACAGATGGTTCCGTAGGCGCTGCGAAAGGTGCGGGCATCGGTGCAGGTATCTACAAGGATAACAATGAAGCATTTGCTACGCTTGACAAACTGGATGTGATTGAGCCTAATGTGGCAAAACGACAGGAATATGCTGACGCGTACGCAAAATGGAAATACCGTCTTGAAAAGTCGATGACCGGTAACATACCGACTCCGGTTCTGTCTTCAGATAAATAATTAACAATTTAAATAATAACCATTTTAA
>DXOJ01000267.1 GCA_019412865.1 Bacteroides sp.
CTATATAACCAATTGTTTCAAATGATGGGGTAACGCCCGGAAGGGAACACGCTAAACCTTCGAATAGCGTCAAGTGATGTAGACATTTGAGGTTATAAGCTCGGAGAAGTCATATGAAGTATACCCTAACGTACAGACGAGGAAACATTTCCAGAGGTGGAGATTGTGTACGACAGTGTGGGCGGGGTTTTCCTATGGTTAGAATGACTTATGATAGTCTGACAAAGTTTCGAATGTACGGCTCTATAGGAATAACCTGTAGAAATGCAGGAGCATCAGATCAAATGATGTGTGTGCGAGGAAGAGTAAAATTTGTTTGTGCTGAAATTCCTTGTATGTTTACAGGACATACGTTTCATAAGAAATGCACACAGGGTTAAAGAAACGACCTAAGGGAAAACAATGCTAGGTTATATGGAACACGGAAAGCTGCGGACAAGAGAACTGGCTACACAGTGAAAAAGTATCTTGGTTATGACGAAAGGCAGCAAATGAAACTGCTGCTATAAGTATATTTATCGTAGTGAGAGCAGAGGCACAGTACCGATGAAACAGTGATAACAAGCTGCGGAGGGATAGCCTCAAGCCGGTATAAATAATATCGGTGGAACGCCGTATGACGGGAAACTGTCATGTACGGTGCGGGCCAGGGGAAAAATCCGAGATATTATCAGAGATTTACCTATTGGCATTTGGAGAAATCCCAGATTTTGGAAAGAAAATTTCAACAGTCCGAAGTCGTGGTATTGCAACAACCATTATCTTTCAGGCAATCACGCAGATGCAGAACCGATATCCGAATGGATTATGGGAAGAGATTCTTGCAGCCTGTGATACAAGCCTGTTCTTAGGATGTAATGACGAAACCAGTGCGAAATATTATTCTGAAAAGAGTGGTATTTCGACTATTGAAGTTGGTACAGAACAGAGATCCTTAAAAACGCTTCGAATCACGGATTACACACCAGAAGTACGTCAATCAGAAGGAGAAGGAAAGCGTTACGTGAATAATCCAGATGAATTACAGCGATTCAAATATAAAGATGAATTGATCTTCTGCAAAGGATTTAATGTATTCCGTTGTAATAAGTTTGATTATGAGCTTCATCCAGAAGCAAAGAAGTTAGAAGATGAGAAAGCAATTGAGCATGTGCCGGAATGGATAAAGAGAGAAGAACCATACCAGCTGTATGTTCTAAGATATATTCCTGGTACAGAAGCATTTGACCGAAAAGCATTTGCTGCAGCTACTGGAGATAACAAAGAACATACGATGAGCAGTTCTACATCAAAAGGAGCAAAAAAGAATACGATTAATAAACCGCATAAAAATAAGAAGAGCAAGAGAGGTTCCTCTTGGGCAAATGGCATTAGTGGCCAGCAGCAGATGAATTACAATTTAGACAAATCAGATGAAACAGAAGAAGTTACACCAACAATCTCAGATTCTGAAAATGATGCTATAAATACAAATGTTGATTTTAACGAGGCTGAAAATGGTGCAGAAAATGTAAATGATCAGACTCCAGATTTCGGGGATACTTCTGTAGAAGAAATGATGAATCAATATGGTTTATAGAATGTATTTCATGTATGTCAACTACCCACCACCTAAAGGTAGTGGACTTGTAACTGCCCAGTCGTAGTGACGGCGTAAGCCTCCGACCTTTAACCCCGATAAGTATTGCTACTTAAAGTGGCGTTACATCATAGGGTGGTTGACAACACCCTTTACAGCAAAGTTTACTCGGCTGTAACTGTATCAGGTACTTGGCTATCTTCAAGATGGTTGATTCCCATACGATACAGATTCATAGCTCCTATGCGGTCATCATTCGATTTATAGCCACAGTTTTTACAGCAAAACAGATGTATCTTCTTATTGCGGTTAGCCTTTTCAATGTGTCCACAGACAGGGCAACACTGGCTTGTATAAGCTGGATTAACCTTAATTACAGTAGACTGATTCTGTTTTGCCTTGTAAATAAGTTTCTGTTCAAGGTCATAGAAAGACCAAGACACAGATACATAACGGTCTTTCGTTCTAACACGCTCGGTAGCATTACGAATACCTGACAGATCTTCAAGAACAAACAATGTATGTTTTGGGTTGTTCTTCACGAGTGCCTTTGATACTTGATGATTTACATCCTGCATCCAACGGTTTTCTCGTGAACCAATAGCTTTCATTCTTCGTCTTGCAGATGGAGTCTGACGCATTTGAAGTTCTTTCCGAAGTTTTGAATAGTTGGCACGTTTCTGTTTAATAGCTTTGCCACTGACAAAACCCGACTTGTGTTTACTATCATAGGTGGTAACGACAAAGTTAATACCTCTGTCAATGCCTACAACATTACAGATGTCAGAAATATCACTTTCCTCGACATCATAGGTTACAGATATATGTAAAAAATACTTGTCATGTTTATTTACAAGCTTGGCAGTACCAAACTTATAAATTGTATGGTCAAAATATTTAGACATACCTTCAGCAAAATATGGCAGTTTTACACGACCACTCAAGGTGTTTACCGAAAAGCAGTTCTGTGTCAGAGAGTAATCTCTATTCCAAACAAGGTCATACTGAGGTTTCTTAAAAGATGGCTTAATCCACTTGGATTCGTTCTCAAGAACAGTTTTGTATTTGGCAATAACAGTCTTAAATACAGATTGAGCCATTTGCGATTTAAGTCCAAATCTTTCACGAAGCGTAGAATATAAAGCCTTGTTCAGAGAAAATTGCTTTAGGTCATGTGTACGGAATACATAATCTGAAACATAATTGCAAGCATCACTATATACAGACATGGTTTTATTAAGTAAAACTTTATCATCAGCCGTAGCGGATATTTGTATTTTGGCAGTAATGGTTATCTGTTCCATAAATGTACTCCTTTCATTAATATTTCACTAATAATAGTATATGATATTTATTAGTGAAAGTCAACGTATGGAAGTAAACTATGGATAATAGATATAATCGTCATAACAGACGAAAATACAGTCTCAAGGTACATATAGTATTAGTTACAAAATATCGCAAGCAATTACTTAAAGGTACTATTGCCGATGATGTAAAACAAAAGATTTTCGATATATGCAATTCTAATGGTTGGAATATTATTGCTATGGAAACTGACAAAGACCATGTATATTTTTTAGTAAGCTATGATGCAACGGACAGAGTATGTGACATTGTAAAAGCCGTTAAACAACAGATCATATATTATTTATGGCAAAAGTATTCAGATTTTCTGTCTAAACAGTACTGAAAGAAGAAAATCTTTTGGTCTGACGGCTATTTTGCTTGCAGCATAGGCGAAGTATCGTCAGCAACTATACAAAAGTACATCCAAAACCAAGGTTAATAGTTGTAAATTCATAAGACTCCTTCCACCTCCAAAGGGAAGTGGAAGGAGCCATGACATACGAAAGGATTTTAATTATGAACATAATCGGGGCTGAGAAATCA
>DXOJ01000268.1 GCA_019412865.1 Bacteroides sp.
GGGTAACGGTAACCGTATTTATAGTAGTAAAGTGCTGGACGAACTGAAAGCCATGCCGGACAGTATCTTCAATTTCGATTTAATTCATCTTGATTATTTCAAGGACTTGTATTTCAATTTCCGTCATACCGTTGAAGTAGTCAACGGACTGGATATCGGTCTGGGTTTCTCTGCCCATAAAAGAACAGCGGTAGAGCCTTCCCGTTTTGTGATTACCGGTGACTATCCGATGCCACCCCCGGAATTTATGGATAAATTCAAGAACACTTATATCAGTTTTGCTCCCCGTATCCGTATAGAGTGGACTCCGGGACTCTATTATTACATGAACGGAAAACGAAAGATTAACCTCCATTCTTTATACCCGACTTTCTCGGTCGATTATGAACGAGGTATTAAAGGAGTGTTCAAGAGTACGGGTGAATATGAAAGAATAGAGTTTGACCTTCAGCATCAAATCCGGTTGGGATTGATGCGTAATATTTATTATCGTTTCGGATTCGGAGCATTCACCAATCAGGATGAGTTGTATTTTGTGGACTTTGCCAATTTCTCCCGGCATAACCTTCCGGTGGGCTGGAATGATGAAATCGGCGGAGTATTTCAGGTGCTTGACTCACGTTGGTATAACTCCTCCCGCCGTTATGTACGGGGGCATTTCACCTATGAAGCTCCGTTCCTTATTCTCCGGCATCTGATGAAGTACACCCGTTATGTGCAGAATGAACGTATTTATATCAGTGCCCTCTCTATGCCGCACCTTCAACCTTATCTGGAAGTGGGATATGGCATCGGTACGCATATTTTTGACGTAGGAGTTTTTGTGAGCAGCGAAAATTGGAAATTCGGGGGAATAGGCTGTAAGTTCACGTTTGAGTTGTTCAACCGATAGTTTTCTTCGTTCCGGTTGTTTTATCGAAAGATTTTAGTTATCTTTGTATAAGAGAGGATGAGGGCAGAATTTAGCATCAAAGAGGTGTAGTCGCCTCATAAGCACAGGTATTTTCCTAGAAAATAAATTCTAAGGTATAAATACCTAAATTTATTTTAGTAAATAACTCATCCTCTCTTCTCTCTTTTTTATATGCATATACAAAATGGACGGAATTTTAATAACGATCATTGTTATCACCGCTTTCCTGGTTTATAAGATGATTTCCTCAAGCAGGAAACAGGAGGGGTATAAAAGATGGAAAGCAACAAGCAGTGGTAAGGAAGAAAAAACTACTAAGGTAAAATGGGAACACGGAGCCTGGCTAAGGCATGCTTTGGGGGGAACTGTTCCGAGAGCGCAGTATGTTCAAAAGTTTGATGAATCGGCTGTTGTTTGGTGCGCCAACTTGTTGGGAGTGGAAACGGCACAGTTGAAGGAAATTCTACGGGATGTTTCCGAACATTACCGGGAGTTCTGGATGAGAAAAAGAAAGGGAGGTTATCGGATGATTTCTGCTCCTGACAAAGAATTACAATCTATTCAAACCACTATTAATTCTCGAATATTATCATCTGTGACAATGATTCATCCGGCGGCAGTAGGTTTCCGGAGCGGTCATTCTGTGGTTGATAATGCCAGTCCCCATCTGGGAAAACGGTATATCTTGAAAATGGATATTCATGATTTTTTCTTTTCGATACGGAGCCGGAGGGTGAAAAAGACATTTGAGAAAATTGGTTATCCGGAAAATGTGTCTAAAGTATTGGGAGTGTTGTGCTGCTTGTACAGGCACTTGCCGCAGGGAGCGCCTACAAGTCCGGCGTTAAGCAATATCGTGGGGTATGAGATGGACAAGAAATTGGCTGCATTGGCAGCGGAGTACGGACTGACCTATACCCGCTATGCCGATGACCTGACTTTTTCGGGAGATGTGTTTCCCAAAGAACAAATCATTCCCCGGATCAAACAAATCATCCGTGATGAGAAATTCGAACCGAATCATAAAAAGACCCGTTTTATCAATGAGTATGGCAGGAAGATTATTACAGGAGTATCTGTCTCTTCCGGTGCGAAACTGACAATCCCTAAAGCCAGAAAGAGAGAGATCCGGAAGAATGTCTATTTTATCCTGACGAAAGGCTTGGCGGAACATCAGCACCGGATTGGCTCGAGTGATCCTGTTTATCTGAAACGGCTGATTGGAGAACTTTGTTATTGGCGGTCAATAGAACCGGACAATGCGTATGTATCCGATTCTATTAACCGTTTGAAATGTTTGGAGAAAGGGTATTAATCTAATTGGCAATCGTTACCCGTTCATTTTCTATCTTGGCGTAATTCCTTTTCACAGCTTCGCGAATACCTCTTTGCATGGCAGCGTCTATGTTCGATCCCATACGGGCAAAGCCGAACTGTTGTGCGCATGCTTTTATCAAATCTGCCGCAGGCAGGCTGATGGAGTCGGTCAATAGTTGCCGGATGGCATTGGCTATCTCTTCAGGTGGTATGTCTGTCGCTTCCCGGTCGGAAACCGGGCGATAGATTGAATAGGAAGCGCATTGCTCTTTGTCGTTCCAGCAGAAGACAAGTCCTTCGTATTCTGTGCGATAGATATTCAATGTGTCGAGTGCTGTTTCTATCTGTGCCTCTACCCGTGTTCCCAAGCGGCTGATTCCCCATTCGGACAGAATTTTCTTACAGAGCAGGGATTTACTGATTGGCGCCTCGCTTTCCATAATCTTCCGTATTTGGGAGAGGAGGATAGAGTAACTGTCCGTAAAGAAAAAGTCTTCCGGTGAATAACTGTATGGAGTAATCTTTGCAAACTTGTACTTTTGTTCTATCCGGTTTTGCGTAGAAAGAACGGAAGCAGCTTGCTTTTCAGGAGCAGCAGGCGATGCCTTGAGTACGAATGAAATCTCATTGTTGGTCATCTGTGTCGTCGGTGCAGGTTCTGTCACTTCTGTCGGAGTAGAATTGATTTCGGTTGCTGTCATTGAGCCGACCTTTGAACTCTTTTTCCGGGCGATAGCCTCTTGGATAGTTGCCATTACTTCGTCCGGCTTTTCCCACCAGTCCATTGTCCATATCCGGTAGATGTCCCATCCGAGTGCTTTCAATACATTATTCTGCACAATTTCCCGGTCACGTGCGGTCTTGGTGCGTTTGTAGTTTTTACCGTCGCAGATAATACCTAACTGATAGTTAGAGGTATTTTCGGTGTCGACGATACCTATGTCTATTTTGTATCCGGAGCAACCAATGTCTGTATGCACGGTGTAACCCAATGAGCGCAGTCTGTCGGCAATGATCGTTTCGATGGAGGCTGTTGCTTCCGACAGTTGTCTTGGCACACTGCTGATGGTGCTTCGGGTTCCCTTCTCCGCATATTCGAGGAAACGTTTTAGTCCGGCTACTCCAATAGAAGAAGTCCGGTTCAGGTCGATCATCTCCGACCTTAGGGTGGAATAGATAATCATCTCATACCGGGCACGGGAAACGGCTACATTCAATCTTCTTTCGCCGCCTGTCCGGTTCAGTGGTCCGAAATTCATGCTGACGCGCCCTTCTGCATCCGGGCCATAGCCCACAGAGAAGAGAATAACATCGCGTTCGTCTCCCTGCACATTCTCCAGATTCTTGATAAATAACGGTTCGTCGCATTCCAGCGCAAGAGTTTCCAGTTCGGGGTAAAAGATAAAAAGGTCGGATAATAGGTCTTCTATCAAGGCTTGTTGGACAATGCTGAAAGTGACTACACCGATACTTTTCTTTCTTAATTCCTCGCTTCTCAATCTTCTGGCTATTTCGTCCACCACAGCTTGAGCTTCCGCCCGGTTCTGGCGCGACTTGCCTTTATCATAGTAACCGTTGATGTTGACTATCCTGACTTTCGATTCAATGTTGTCCGGTGAGGGGAAAGTCATCAGTTTGTTATCGTAATATTCGGAGTTGCTGAAAGCGATGAGGCTCTCATGTTTGCTTCGGTAGTGCCATAATAAATATTTGGAAGGGATAGACAGAGCGAGACAGTCGTCAAGGATACTCTCCAAATCTTCCATTTCAATGTTGTCTTCATCAATGGTGTTGACCGAGAAGAAACTGGTAGGAGGCATTTGTTTCGGGTCGCCTACGATAATGACGTTTTTACCCCGTGCAATGGCGCCCACCGCTTCATAAGTAGGCATCTGTGAGGCTTCATCAAAGACAATCAAATCAAATTTATCAGCGTCCGTATCGATGAATTGAGCGACGGAAAGAGGACTCATCAGCATACACGGGCACATGCGCGACAACAAAGTGGGAATTTGGTCGAATAGCTTGCGAATAGATATGCCGCGGGCATTGTTGCGGATATTCTTTTGAAGGATACCCACTTCGGAACTTTGGATGGCTTCGTGAGTGAAAGACGGAATGTTGGAGGCCAACCGGGCAAATAATTCTCTTTGGGTCGTTTCTTCGAATTTGGCGGATATTTGTTTGTATTTAGCAATGATATCATTGAATATCTTACCGTTGAATAATTCCAAAGTCGGCTCTTTGGCAATGATATACCGGATAGCCGCCTGATAGAAACTCTTGCGGAAGCTGTCTGTAAGTTGGCTGGTAGGAATATTCTTTTCTTTATATTCCGTCGCGATAAATCCTATTCCCAGACTATGCAGGGTTTGGCAGGCTTGTAGCCACTGATACCAGTCCTTGAGCTTGTCGAGGTTCTCTTTCCAGGTTCGGGCTTTTGACAAGGCAATCGTTATCCAGTCGGCTGAATCGGTATAAAGTTCTTCGATCGAGATACCCAGCATGCCGGACAATTTCTTTTCGGTGGCTGTGAGTGTATCTGCGAGCTGATACAGTTCATTGAAAGAATGAGCATGGATGTCTCTGAATGTTTGAATTCCTTCAGTGAGTTGTGCGGACAAATTCTGCTTGATTTGCGAAACTTTGGCAATGTCTTTTGCGTAGTTCAACAAATGCGAATGAAGGGAAGTCATGTCGTCGATTATCTGCTCAATGGTGTTCCAATCCTCGTTCTTGCCGGGGCGTCCGAATAGGGAGGGAAGTTGCCCGATGTATTTCCGGACGGCTTCTGCTTCTTCCTGATACCGGATAATGCGGTGGAGCAGAGGTTTGATGTCTTCTGTTTCAATCGTTTTTAAAGCATATACGTTGATTGCCTTTCTGATTTTCCGTTGTCCGAAATATCTGGGAAGGAACCATTGACCGGATACCCGGTTCCATTCGGCTAACATCTGCTTTGCGTTGATGGACAGGATTTCTTGGATGAATTCGGTTTCTATCTCTTTCCTTTGTTCATCCCGTTTCCGTCCGTGAACCACTACTTCCCGGTATTCATTCAGTGTTTCGTTGAGCAATGGCAAAGTCAGCAATCCGGGAGTCAGTTCCGGAATGTCGAGTATTCTCCGGATGATGTGGGAGATTGTCTGGAAATCCTTGCGTGTAGGGTGTATATCCGTATCTTTTAGAAGTATGGAGAATACATCCAGCTTCTGCCGGATGGTGGTCAACAGGTCGATAAATCCGGTGAGCAGTTGGGAGGATCCCTCCTTAACGGCTGATGAATATTCGGTAATCGAGATACCGGTTAATGGATGCTGGTAAGGATGTCCACACGCATTGGCCGTCCGGACTAGCAGCTCGATGGCATCTTCCCATTGGGCAAATGTGTCTTTATCTAATGTATCCAGATAAGCTTGTGGAATATCAAAACAAGATTCGACGTCCACGGATTGATAATGAATAATGGCGTCATATAATGAAACTCCGAACGGGTATTCTTTATGCAGGGCTTCGATATATTGATTCAATTCCACCCGTAAATTCAGCAGGCGTTCCGCTTCCTTTCTGAATTCTTCGGGAGGTGTCTGCCTGATAATTTCCGTGGTTTCTTTCAGTTGAGAGATAACGGCGGATTTCTTTGTTTTGTTGGAATGAATTTCCAGACAGAACGGAGCCAGCCCGATAGCTGCCAATCTGTTTTGCACAACGGAGAGGGCAGCCATCTTTTCCGCTACAAATAAAACACGTTTTCCTTTGTAAAGCGCGTTGGCGATAATATTGGTAATCGTTTGCGATTTTCCTGTTCCCGGAGGCCCGTGCAGGATGAAAGTCTTGTCGTGTACGGCTTCGTAGATGGCTTCCAGTTGCGAAGAATCAGCGATGATGGGTAATACAATGTCTGCGGGCGACACTTGTTTGTCCATATCCGTTGCATCTATTTCCTCTGTGGCGGCTTCCCATTCTATCTTTCCGTTGATGAGGCTGGACACAATCTTGTTCTGAACCAGTTTGTTGGCATTGTTGTGAATATCATTCCACATGATGAACTTGTTGAAAGAGAAGATACCCAGAATCGCTTGCTCTTCCACGTCCCATTTACGCTGGTTCTTAATGCTGTTGCGGATAATGGAATAGATCAGCTTGACGTTTACGCCGCTTTCGTCGGTAGGCAACGGGTCCAATCCTGATATGGTGATTCCGAAGTTTTGGCGAAGCATTTCCAATAAGGTGATGTTCATCATTGTTTCTTCTTCCCGGGAACGGATTACGTAACCTTTGGCTGCCGATTTACGGATAATTTCAACCGGTAATAGCAAGATGGGGGCATAGCGGGGACGTTCGCTGGAAGGTGTCTCGTACCATTTCAAAAGTCCGAGAGCCAGATAGAGTGTGTTGGCTCCATTCTCTTCGATAGAAGTACGCGAAGAGCGGTATAAGTGAGTCAGTGCCTTACCTAAATCGTTTTCGGGCAGATAGAAACGTAACCTTTTCTGTGAAAGTTCCGAGTTGATGAAACCAACCATGGGATCAGACTCCGGTATGGAGGAATAAATCCCGAAGTCCATCGCCGGACTTTCCCAATCGGCAGGGCGGTGGAGGATGCGGAATTCTTCTCCGTCGGCCAATGCATCTTCCAGACAGGATAGATTAGCCGGGATGAGTTGGAGCGTGTTTTTGGTAATCCGGATATTCAGCAGGTTGTTGCGCAGGCTTAAATCCAGCAACCGTCTTTCCCATAACAGTTGTTTGGTGATTACGGTCTGGGTTTCATTGCCCGATAAATCATACGGATTGATACTTTGCGGAGTGGCATGAACGGCACTTTTTTGAATGTCGGTCTCCTTTTCTTCTACTTCCCATACCTGTCCATGCAAAATGCGTTGGGGGATGGGGCGGATGCCCGAATGTCTCGCTCTTTTCACATCTATGGCAAGAATGAAACTGTTTCCATCCGTCAACTTTCCGTTCGCTTTCTTCACAGCATCGTCGAAATCGGACGAATGGCCCATGTTCATGCAGGTCGTTTCAACTAAGGTAATGTCGTAGATTCCTTCGGCTGTCCGTTTGGTTAACAGGGAAACATCGTCAATGGTAGGATCCGGAAAAGTCTCCGGCACTAGCCAGGCTCCCGCAAAAGCATGCCCTTGAGTGATGATAATGAGTGCATTCAGACCGATTGCTTCCAGGCAGGAAGCATAGAGCAAGGCCATATCCAGACAGGTTCCCAGTTTTTGTGCCATTACGGAGTCGGCTAGCCGTACACGTTGCCCATATTCCTCGAAGCTGGCGGGGATGGTGCTGTATATAATCTGTTGTTCCGTGATAGCCGTGTAGATGGCGGCCATCTGTTTCCTTACCCGGTCCGGAGTGCGGCTTTGATATTCGTCGAGGGACGGATTGTCAGTCCATTGTCCCAAGATGGAAGCGGCTCTCTTGATGATCGGCACAATGGCTGTATGATTGGGGGTGATGAAAGCGGCCAGCATTTCGGGCAATACATTGAGCCCTCCCCATTGGTCGTATGCCAGAATGTCGATAGGGTAGGTTTGGCAGAATACGGATTCTGCTTCGGAAGTAATTTCAATTTTCAGATTGCCGGATAAACGTTCGGTCAGCTGTGTGAAATAGTTGGCGGACAAAGTGAGATTGAATGACGACAGGCATATCGATTCATTGGGCGGAATCTGTGCCACAGCTATCGGAGCAGCGTTTCCGAAAGTCGGTTCTGTCGTGATTTGTACCTGAATGTCCTTCAGCGGGGCAGGCGTTGTATTCTCAATAGAAAGCTGATGAATGATTGATGCACCGTTTTGTTGTATCGCAAAATTAATAAGCGGTAAATAGTCGCATTGCACCTTGACTTTGTCCAATCTCTCGTCCATGGCAAAAACTGTATAAATTAAAGATTGCAATATTACAAAAAATACGGATATAATTCTCTTTTCTTCTGCCATTCTTTTGTCAATCAAGAAAATATTCCTACCTTTGCGCCCGATTTATAGATAATATAATGTCTTATT
>DXOJ01000269.1:0-2256 GCA_019412865.1 Bacteroides sp.
ATAGTATATAGATGAAAAAATTCATTTTTCTGACCCATCTATATATAATACAACTAAAAGGGGGAAACTACTAACGTCTCCCCCCTACTTTTTTTATTTTATTATCACTTCGTCTATAAAGAACCACGAAGGATGGCCTACACCATAATGCCAAGTCGGACATTCTTTCGTTCCAGTGACTTCTACTTTTACATAACGAGTTTTTATCGGTTCAGCTGATTCAGCCTTGACTCCACGGAATTTTACCTCACCGGTACGTTCTTCCGGTAAATCAATCGTTTTCCAATGCGTATAATGTTCACCGTCATCAGCGTATGAATAAACCACCTTTAGAGGAAAAAGAATCCAGGCCCCTATTTGATGAAGAAAATCTGTTTCCACACTATGTATCTTTTTCGCTTCGCCCAAATCTATAACGAATGCACCATCGGTTCCTTCCCAACCAATCCAGCTATCAACAAAGGTTGCTCCACCAAACAAACCGTCAACCAATGCGTTCTTTCCTAATGCCGCATATTTTCCGGTAGGAGGAATTAGATAAGTAACTTTTGCACCCAAAGCTAAACTTCTTTCTTTCTGCGGCATGTAACGTTCGCGATACAATTTGCAATAGTCTACCG
Source organism: Bacteroides sp. (assembly GCA_019412865.1). Lineage (GTDB taxonomy): Bacteria > Bacteroidota > Bacteroidia > Bacteroidales > Bacteroidaceae > Bacteroides. Next base: position 621 of record DXOJ01000269.1, read on the forward strand.
GTGAATTGGAACGCTCATTCAATGTAGGAACTTGAAACTCTTTCACGCGTTCCTCAAAAAGGTCTAACTTTTTATTGATATCTACTAAATCTTTTTCTGTCTCTGTTCGTGCAATCTCCAGTTCTGAATACTGAATTGGCAGGCGTGCCCGTTGAACTCGTTTTAAGAAATCTGGTTCTGCTGTAACAGCCTTTTCAGCCAAATCAAATAAATGATTATAACGACGCATCAAAGCAGGCTTTAGCATGCCATATTTATGTGATACGGGTGAATCATATATCCACAACCTCTGTCCACTACCAATTAATGCGCCTTCCATTATCTTTATGTACTGATAAAGATATGGCGCTGCTTCACCATAATATCCATGTAGAAAATGTTGCATCAATGAGTCTACATTAACTTCGGGATTCCACATCAACTTTGACACTAAATAAGCGCGAAGTTCTGCAAAATCTCCTCCCCTGCTCCCTGCAATTTGAGAGAAATGCATGGTGGCATGATTCTTTTTGAAAAGACGGATATTGTCCTGTAAAATATGGAAATTAGGAAATGGAGCCAGATAATTATCAAAGTTAATACCGTAATCCCACACGAAAATATTATTGGTAATCTTAGACCATCCTTCCATGGCTTTCACAAACTCTTTTCCCGAAGCATTCTCCGTCAAAGTTACTTCACGGTCACAGTCAATATCACACAACATAATATTCACATTCGGCAAAGGTTTCACATGTTTCGGAGGATTCATCGTATATAGATAAGCCAATGTGGAAAATTCTTTATCCGGGAAACGGGCAGCCAACTTATTCAGAAAAGTGATGATACTTCCTGATAATGCTCCTTCATAATCATCAATTGCCTTACAAGCATCACACGTACAATTTGTATAATTACCATCATTCTGACTTACAGACATGATATGTTTATCTGGATTTGCTTTGAAAATAGAATCAACACGTTGAGCAACAATCTCGAAAACCTCCGGATTACTCAAACACCACTGACTGGACTTTCTCGGGTGGCGTTTTCCTTTGAAGTAAGAATAATATTCCGGATGCTCTTTTCCATACACAGAAGACGGAAGTAACTTATCGAAAGTATGTACCCAATAATTGGCGGCAAACACTTCATTCGGTTCCTCTAAACGATTCCACCACTTATAAATAGAGTCTGTATGGGTAGCATAACATTGTGTCTGACGATAGCGAAAGCCCGGGTTTTCGATCTTATTAATTAAAGGCAAGGTTACCGTCTTTTGAGGAGTAAAAGAGTATTCATTCTCTCCCCAGTAATCGACGCCCAGATATTGTTCAAGTAAAGTCACTACTCCATAAACCGTTCCTTTACCACGGCCTTTGATAGTCAGAACTCCCCCTTTGCTTGAGATACTAAAACCATCTTCCAGAACCTCTGTTGGAGCTTCTCCACCAATGATTATATTCCCATCCTTTGTGTTTCCTCCAATTACAATGGGTATCCTGCAACCGGATATTCGTTCTATGAACATTTGAAAAAGATGGGCGGCTGTTTGATTGACAGGTTCATTCTCCACTACAACAATAGAAGAACGAAGGGTTCCCTTATTGACAAGCGATATTTGTGCAGAGACAGAGACAAATAAACAACTATTTAT
>DXOJ01000269.1:2266-5976 GCA_019412865.1 Bacteroides sp.
TATTTATTCCCACCAAAAGAACTATAAATTTTAAGCTGATGTTATTCATGATGTATATTCTTGAATAATAAAAAATCGTCCTCTAATACAAAAATAGTAAAAGAAGACGACTTTTAAAAGACAAATTCTAATTATTCGGCTGCATAAAAGTATAATTCTCTCAAATATGCGCCATAATCTGAAGAATAATAATATCCATTAAACGTGATTCGAACATATCGCGCTTGTTTTGCCTTAAACAAATGGATATAATGCGATGCCGTACTTGATTCAAATTCAGCATCTCCCAGTCTTTCGAAATTTTGTCCATCCGTACTTAAGGTAATGGATATATCCGAGCACTTGTAATACCATGTATAGAAAGTCAATCCTATCGTATTTAGAGATTCGGATTTACCCAAATCGACCTCCACAACAGAACCATCTGTCAGATATTCATAACTACTAGTATTTTTATCTGTCAATTTTGTTGTTGAATTTCCATTGAGCGACACACTCCATCCCGAATGATCTTCAATTTCTTTTCCAACCGGTGCTTGCACATCTTCAAATATAATCAACTTAGATTGATAAGTCAAATAAATCGTTCTGCTTTCACTAAGTTCAACTCCCCCATCGTCTATCGAAGCGATAGTAACCGGTAAGAGATATTTTTCTTTTCCATTTGTAAACTCTGTCAAATCACTATAAGACACCTTCAATGTATCTTTGGAGATATATTCCCCCTTCTTAATACTTAGAGTGGATTGCAGCAAACGTGCATTTTCCAGAAATACATAATCCGTCCCATGTTTTTGATTATAAGTATCAACCAACGACTTGTCAAGGCTAATCGTATAATTCAAATCAGTCGGTGCCGGACGAGTGCATCTCACTTGAACTAGCTTTTCAATCTCATCCACAGATTTCACCAAAGTTCCATCTTCTATATAGGCAATAGAATGATCCGTGTATTCCGGAGCATAGAGGAATCCATAATTAATATCATAAGGATCATTTGATTCATCATCACTACAGGCTCCGACTAATAAGCCGGAAGCTGTTATAAAGATGCCATAAACTATATTTTTTATCATTGCTTTCATATATCTGCTTTACTTATTATTACTGTGCAAATGTATAACTTGTCCATGTCACAGACTGCGCATTAGACGCTTGGCTAGCATTGCCGATCTCAACATCATGCCCATTTCCGGTCAAATCGTGCAAGGTGGTTCCAACGCCTTCGTTCATCGGAATATACAATATCAAGTCAGGATTCTTCGGATCGATGTCATTATACATGTTTTTCTTTATTTGATTGCCTGAACGAGTCGTTTTCCACATTCGTACCTGACACAGTTCGCAAAGGTCTGGGAAATATTCCTGTCCGGAACTTATCATCTGCAACTTATCTATCCACATGTTTTGTCCGGCTGATGTAGACAAGGATGACAACTGTTCCCCATTTTTATAAAGCAGCGTTGTACCTGTCGATGCATCATAAGTAATAGCAAAATGATACCATACTTGTCCTTCCAGACCATATCCGGCTGTCGGATCTCCCGTGTCAAATTGTGAGCCAAAGGTCTTAACCTGCAGGAAATTATTCATATAAGAACTACCATTCGAATAAATCAAGTCCCCAAAACGAATATACAATTCGATGCCATGACCTCCCGAGTTGAATATAGCCTGATTGTTTTTGGTATATCCACCTACGCCATTACGCCCTGTCATTTTACTCCACCATTCAAGAGTATAGTTAGACAATTCCAAGTTCCAATCCTCATCTGTGGGTGCCGCCTTCATAGCATTGTACCATGTAAATTGCGGAACCATTTGTTTTAAAGGTTGCACCAATAACAACATGAATTTTGAAGAAGCCAAAGCTTTCTCCACGTTGCCTTCTACTGAATTGATACTTAAAGGTATTGCATATTGCACGCCAAGAGTTTCAAAATCCGCAATTTCAAGAGAGACAGGTTCTGAACTAACCTGTCCGGCCTTAATGACCGCTTCTTTTGAAAACGAAAGTTTATCACTGTCCAAGACTCTGTATTCGGTTTCATTTGACTTGTTATAATCATTCAAATATGCCTCATCCAATCCAATTGTCACTTTCACGTCAGTATCAATCGCTCTCACCAAACGCACAGTGACCGCAGATGTTGTACCGCCATCTTCCAAAGAAACCACTTGAGTCTTCATTGAAGCAGCCTCGCTGAAATAGATACGATTTTCTACCGTTCCATTTTTCGCATCTTCGCATGAGACAATTGTAAATGCCAATAATCCCATTGCAATCCCATTTATAATAGATTTATATTTCATAGAATAATACCTTTCTTCTTTTATTTATTGATTGGAGGATTCTGTGCGGATATGGCAGCACGAACCACACTATAATCTGGATTTCCCGGATAATCATATTCTATATGGTATGCTCCCATCCCACCATGTTCTATACCACAAGAAGGATGATAGTCTTGTTGGTCTGTGAAATAGTGCTTGTCAACCGCTCTTTCAAAAGTTGCAGTTACAATAGATTTTTTCATTACATTTTCGAATACATTCGGATGAATATCACGTACTCCTCCCGATCCCGTGAAAAAATCATCCAAACCGGAATGACCGAGTTCATAAGTCTGCCATACAATATAATCCAAACTCTCGACAACATCATCCGCTAATATATTATAGAAACTTAACCAGCTTTTCCCTCCGGGAATGTCTGCCACAAGCATCTTACCTGTCTTATTAAATTCCTCACGAAGTGTCCTCATGAAAGTATTGGCTCTCTCCGGATAAAAAGAACTCATTAATGTGCCATTGTCTTCAATATCATAATCGAATCCATCGATATTATATTTGTTGCAAGTATCCACAATAGCTAGTGCATACTTTTTAGCCGCAGCAAGATAAGACTCTTCATTTCCAGGTTCTATTCCCCAAAAAGCCTCTTTCACGGCATCGTCATTTCCGCCCGGAGTCAGATTATCGCCAATATCACCGGCACGCCAGCAAAGCACTGCTTTGGAGCCGCGAGCTTGAAAGTCTTTCAAGTCCTCTTGTTGAGCCACAGTCAGGTTTCCCCAACATAGCCAAAGGCTCACAAAATCCACACTATCGGGCAACCCGCATAAAGAATATTGCATGGAAGCACCATTCTTTCCTGCCCAGTTGCCAAACCATCCAAACATGACCTTATGAGGAGAATTAAAATAATCCTTTAAATTCTCATAATACGATTTCGTCGGAGCTACATAATAATCTTTTGCTTCCAGTTCCGTCCAATCACTGCAGGCTGTATGAAGGAAACCTTGAGAAAAGAAGAGTCCGAGTCCTATCGCTAACGCTATTTTCTTTAATTTGAAAGTTTTCATATTTCTGTTTTTCAATTTATATCCTTAGTTCTTTTTTGCCCACCAAAGGTCTGTTCCGGCATTATCTGCTCCGCCCAACATACCGACAGCCGCATTGACATTAGTCAGGTTCGTGTTGTATTCAGATTGCGGATAAGGCAACCGACGCATTCCTCGATCGGTATTTACAACTCCACCACTCAAATTGTTCCCAACAGGGAAAAGCTTAGGATAACCGGTACGACGGATATCAGCCCACGTTTCCCAACCGCTTGGATAAGAAGCAATCCATTTCTGCACCATGATGCGTTCCAAATTCACTTCAAAATCAGCCATTTCGTCATAAGCGGGACAAATAGTACTTGC
>DXOJ01000027.1:0-3141 GCA_019412865.1 Bacteroides sp.
AGCCAATAGCATCATGTTATAATGCCCTCGTGACACACCGGCAGGATTGTTGTTTATCACTCCTTTGGGAGATTTATATCAGCGTAAGAAAATCATCCTGGTCAACTTCACCGTTCTGATATTCTCCCTATTGACTATCGCCCTGACGCACAGCTTCCATCTGATACTCATCGCTTCATTCCTCACGGGAGTCTGTTCCATGATTCCGCAGATATTCATTCCGATAGCTGCCCAGTTTTCCCGTCCGGAAAATAAAGGCAGGAATGTAGGGATTGTCTTATCAGGACTATTGACCGGTATTCTGGCTTCCCGTGTTGTCAGCGGATTTATCGGTGAGCTGATTGGATGGCGGGAAATGTATCACATTGCTGCAGGCATGATGCTTATCTGTGCCATTGTTGTACTAAAAGTCCTTCCCGACATTCAGACCAACTTCCAGGGAAAATATAGCGGCCTGATGAAATCCCTGTTAGCCTTAGTGAAAGAATATCCACAACTACGCATTTATTCCATCCGGGCGGCATTGAATTTCGGTTCCCTCCTCGCTATGTGGTCCTGTCTGGCTTTTAAAATGGGACAAGCCCCGTTCTTCGCCAACAGCGACGTAATCGGTATGCTAGGACTTTGCGGAGTGGCCGGAGCATTGACTGCTTCTTTCGTAGGAAGATACGTAAAGCAAGTAGGTGTACGCCGCTTTAACTTTATCGGTTGCGGATTGATTCTCTTTGCCTGGTTACTGTTCTTCATCGGTGAAAACACTTTTATTGGTATCATTGCCGGAATCATCATCATTGACATAGGGATGCAATGTATCCAACTTAGCAACCAAACAAGTATCTTCGAACTAGACCCGCGCGCTTCGAACCGTATCAATACAGTTTTCATGACTACTTACTTTATTGGCGGTTCAATGGGAACATTTCTGGCGGGCAGCTTTTGGCAACTGTATGGTTGGCACGGAGTTATCGGTACCGGAGTCGTTTTAACCGGAATTTCTTTATTAATTACGACTTTCTACAAGAAGTGAGTCAACAAAACGGACGGTCAAACCGTTTATTACAATAAAAAAGCCAATGAAATACGGAGTTAACAGACAAATCTTACTTATCACAGCCGGCACCGTCTGGATTATAGCCGGTGCGAATATTCTGCGAATAGGAATTGTAACCTGGTTAAACACCTCCCAAGATTGGATGTTCAAAATAGGAGAAGCTACCGTCGTTTTCTTGTTATTCTTCGTTCTGGTGTTCAGAAGGCTTTATTATAAACATACCCAGCGAATCGAACAAAAGAAAGAACACAGAAATTGCCCGTTCTCCTTTTTCGATGTGAAAAGTTGGATTACAATGATCTTCATGATTTCTCTGGGAATTACCATACGTAGCTTCCATCTTCTGCCCGAAACGTTCATTTCTGTTTTCTATACCGGATTATCCATTGCCCTCATCCTGACAGGGGTACTTTTCATCCGTTACTGGTGGATAAGGCGTAAGACTTTCGCTAATTGAGCCGGTCTTATACATATTCCAATCAAATACAAACTTATAATAATTTTTATTGCCTGACGTTTTGAAGCAAAAGATTTCATTCTTTTTTGTTGTATCTTTGCGCGGCTATAAACAAAACAGCAGCCGGAAAACAAATAAAAGGTTATAAGAATCAACATGAAGAAAGCCCCCTCTCCCCTTGTATCATTGATACCGATCATTGTACTGGTGTTATTATTGTTTGCCACTATCCGCACATTTGGCAGCGATGCCCTAAGCGGCGGAAGCCAAGTGTCACTGCTCACCACTACAGCTATTTGTATCCTTATCGGCATGGTGTTTTATAAAATTCCCTGGAAAGATTACGAGCTTGCCATAACCAACAATATTGCCGGAGTGGCGACAGCTATTATTATTCTATTAATCATCGGTGCGTTGAGTGGGATCTGGATGATTAGTGGAGTAGTGCCTACGCTAATCTACTACGGGATGCAAATTATCCATCCCAGTTTCTTCCTGGCATCTACCTGCATCATCTGCGCATTGATTTCCGTTATGACCGGGAGCTCATGGACTACCATTGCTACCATCGGTATCGCTCTGATGGGTATCGGAAAGGCGCAAGGTTTTGAAGACGGCTGGATTGCCGGAGCCATTATTTCAGGAGCATACTTCGGAGATAAAATATCTCCTTTATCCGAAACCACCATCCTGGCCTCTTCTATCACAGACACTCCCTTGTTCCGTCACATCCGTTATATGATGATTACTACGGTTCCATCTCTTGTCATTACGCTAATTATTTTCACCGTAGCAGGATTCTCTCATGATGCCAACAATACACAACACATCGCAGAAGTGGCAACCGCTTTGAATGAAAAGTTTCATATCACCCCGTGGTTGTTGATAGTTCCTGTTGTAACCGGAATACTGATAGCACGGAAAGTGCCCTCTATCGTAACGCTGTTCCTGTCTACCCTGCTGGCTGGTGTCTTTGCTTTGATATTTCAACCGGAGTTGTTGCAGGAAATTTCCGGAGTTGCCGTTTCCGGATTCGATTCTTTGTTCAAAGGACTGATGATGACTGTTTATGGAGCGACAAATTTACATACAGACAATGCCGTTCTGACAGATTTAATCGCCACACGTGGTATGGCGGGAATGATGAATACGATTTGGCTGATTCTATGCGCTATGTGTTTTGGCGGAGCAATGACAGCAAGCGGTATGCTGGGAAGTATCACTTCCATCTTCGTCCGCTTCATGAAAAAAACAGTCAGCGTGGTTGGCGCGACAGTCTGCTCCGGCCTGTTTCTTAATCTGACAACTGCCGACCAGTATATCAGTATCATTCTGACGGGAAATATGTTTCGCGATATTTACACCAAGAAAGGGTATGAAAGTTGCTTACTAAGCCGTACGACGGAAGATTCAGTAACCGTTACATCTGTATTGATTCCGTGGAATAGTTGCGGAATGACACAAGCTACCATCTTGAGTGTACCCACACTTGTGTATCTTCCTTATTGTTTTTTCAACATTATCAGTCCCTTAATGAGTATCACTGTGGCAGCCATCGGATATAAAATTGCAAGACGTTCGTGAACAATCTGGCATACACTTTGTTTTTGCAATAAACGAACAACGTATTAAA
>DXOJ01000027.1:3151-6306 GCA_019412865.1 Bacteroides sp.
CCTAAACAAAAAAAAGTTATGAAAAAGTTTATTGCATTAGTAGCATTAGTATTAATGAGTGCAAGCACAATGATGTACGCACAGGAAAGTAACGCAGCAGCACGCCGCGCAGAAAGAAAAGCCGAAAGAGATGCAGAAAGAGCGAAACTCCGTGCCGAAGAAGAGGTGCAGGACATGGTAGCCTACCAACAAGCTGTACAGGCTTTGAAGAACAAGCAATTTGTATTGGAAGCTAATCAGGTGGTCTTCCGCAACGGTATGAGTGCTTTTGTTACTTCAAACACCAACTTCGTCTTGATGAATGGCAACAGAGCCACCGTACAGACTGCTTTCAACACTCCTTACCCAGGTCCTAACGGAATCGGTGGTGTTACAGTAGATGGTAATTCTTCGGATATGAAGATGAATATCGACAAAAAAGGAAATGTGAACTGTTCATTCAGCGTTCAGGGTATCGGCATCTCCGCTCAAATATTCATCAATATGAGTAGCGGAAACAATACAGCTTCAGTTAGCATCAGCCCGAACTTCAGCAACAACAACCTGACATTGAACGGAAATATCGTTCCGCTTGACCAGTCAAATATCTTCAAAGGACGTTCCTGGTAATCCGGATACAAGAATCTTATCATAACTCCGCTACAAATCATGCAAAATGCGTACATTTGTAGCGGAGTTTTTTTATTCATCATTGCTTATGAGAGAATTTATCATCGCAGACAATCAGGATATCAGTAAGGCGGGAATGATGTTCCTGCTAAGTAAACAAAAGGAAGTGTCCCTCCTTTTAGAAGCTGATAGCAAGGCTGAACTGATTCAGCAGCTACGATTGTATCCGCAAGCGGTGATTGTATTGGATTATACATTGTTCAATTTTGCCGGGGCGGATGAATTGATTGTCTTGCAGGAAAGATTCAAGGAAGCCGACTGGATTCTATTCTCTGACGAACTTAGCCTGAACTTTCTCCGCCAGGTACTGTTCAGCAGTATGGCTTTCGGAGTAGTGATGAAAGATAACTCAAAAGAAGAAATCATGACCGCTATTCAATGTGCCACCCGCAAACAACGGTATATTTGCAATCATGTCAGCAATCTGCTGCTTTCGGGAACTTCTTCTCCGCTGGCAGCGTCAAGTATGGACGACCATTTGCTGACGCAGACAGAAAAGAATATCCTAAAAGAAATTGCATTAGGGAAAACAACGAAAGAGATTGCCGCAGAGAAAAATCTTAGTTTCCATACGATCAACAGCCATCGTAAGAATATCTTTCGTAAATTGGGAGTGAATAATGTGCACGAGGCTACTAAATATGCGATGAGGGCAGGGATTGTGGATTTAGCCGAATACTATATCTGATTATACGCTTTACTTCAAGCCATTTTGTTTCAAAAGTTGTTCTATTTCCTTGTCTGATATAGAAGCCCTGTCTGCTTTATCATAAATATAGAGAAGATTCAAAATTGCATCTTGCTGGGAAACAACCAAAGTGAAAGTGATAACTCTTGCACCTCCGCTTTTTCCTTTCCCTTTCGCAGTAATTTTCATGCGGACTTTGCGCAAGCCATGACCTAAATCGGTACCTAATTGCGGATTCTGTTCCAACTCATCAATCAATGAAGCAAAATCTTCTTTAAAAGAAGAATAATGTTTTGCCAATCGTTTAGCTTCCCGCTGAAACGTTGGCTTAACTATTATTTCATAGTTCATTCAAAAACTCCCTTGCACTCTTTAATTCCAACTTGCCATCTATAGAAAGTTTTACCTCTTTCAGTCCTGCATCAATCCCTGCAAGAATCTCCTCTTTTGTGATTTCTTCCATTTCTTTTTCTGCTTCCATTTTCTTAAGTCGTTTCAAATAGTTCTTCACCCGATTGAGCATCTCTTTGTCATTCAAACTCAGGAGTTCCTCCACCAAGTCCATTTTCAGACTTTTCAATTCCATCGTTGTCATAAGCAATCCTCCTTTATTTATTATTCTACGAAACAAAAGTAGTGAAAATTATCCTGATTATCGAATCCTCACCTTTCAAAATAAACTATTTAACAGATGATTTCACCGCTCCCCACACAAACTGTTGCTTCTTCATCATAAATCACTCCAAACTGTCCCGGAGCAATGCCTTGCAACTTTTCGGACGACAAAATGTGAAACTGCTTCTCCCCTTCCTGTATCAGTTTTCCTTTTGTAAATTCGGGAGTGTGACGAATCTTAAAAGTAATGTCTATCTCCTTCTTCTGACCTTTCCAGGGATTATCAGTAATGAAATGGAAATCATGCATCCGGAATTCATTACCGTATTGTGTCTCTACACCGTAGCCACGGGATACGTAGATGGTATTTTCCAAAATATCCTTCTTGACTACAAACCAGGGACCACCACTCAATCCGAGCCCTTTCCGCTGACCAATTGTGTGGAACCAATAGCCTCGATGTGTACCCACTTTCTTTCCGGTTTCCAGTTCAACAATCGCCCCTTCCTTTTCTCCTAAAAAACGACGAACGAAATCATTGTAGTTTATCTTTCCGAGAAAACAAATCCCCTGACTGTCTTTTCTTCTGGCACTAGGCAACCCGGCACGATTTGCAATCTCACGTACTTCTTGCTTCATCAGCCCTCCAATGGGAAACATGAGCTTGGAAACTTGCAGGTAATCAATCTGGGCGAGAAAGTCTGTCTGATCTTTCACGGGATCTTTTGCCGTGCCCAGCCAAGTTTTCCCTTCACGTTGCAAGGTGGTGGCGTAATGACCGGTTACCGTAAAGTCGAAATCTTTCCCGACACGCTGTTCAAAGCATCCGAATTTGATAAGCTTATTACACATCACGTCCGGATTCGGCGTCAACCCCTGCCGAATTTTATCAATGGCATACGCCGCCACATTCTCCCAATACTCCTGATGCAGGTCCACCACTTCCAAAGACAAACCGTATTTACGTGCCGTTGCAGTAGATAATTCAATATCCTCCTCTGCCGAACAGTCCATATATTCCGCTCCGTCCATACCTATCTTAATGTAAAAAAGAGTAGGCTTATATCCTTGCTCACAAAGAAGATGTACGACAACCGAACTGTCGACACCTCCTGATAATAATGCAGCTATCTCCATGAATAAAAATCCGTCTATTAATAACTTTCTATATTTTAGCTAATAC
>DXOJ01000270.1 GCA_019412865.1 Bacteroides sp.
GATAAAAGAGTTGTTCTCTCTGTGCAGTATTTCTATCTTTGCTGCATTTATAAGATAAACACGTGTATAAGAGAATGGAAGAAATAGAGTTGTCGGAACAATGTAGGCTGGGTAATAACCGGGCCCGCAAGGAACTGTATGAACAGTATGCGGGGCGTATGCTTGGCATCTGTCTACGCTATACCGGCGACCGGGATACAGCCCAGGATCTGCTTCACGACGGTTTTTTAAAGATATTCGATTCGTTCGATAAGTTCACCTGGAGGGGTGAAGGCTCTTTGCGAGCCTGGATGGAACGGGTGATGGTCAACACAGCTTTACAGTATCTTCGGAAAAATGATGTGATTAATCAGTCGACACCTTTGGAAGAGTTGCCCGAAGAATATGAAGAGCCGGATGCTTCTGATGTAGAAGCCATTCCACAGAAAGTGTTGATGCAGTTTATAGAAGAACTACCTGCCGGATATCGTACAGTGTTTAACCTTTATACATTCGAAGACAAATCGCATAAAGAAATCGCACAGGTATTAGGTATTAATGAGAAATCTTCGGCTTCGCAATTATTTCGTGCGAAGAGTGTATTGGCAAAAAGAGTAAAAGAATGGATAATGCATAATGGATAGATAGAAATGGAAGAGAAAGAATTGTGGATGAATAAGTTGAAGGAGAAGCTCGCGGATTATTCCGAGCCGACGCCTGCTTCCGGTTGGGAACGACTGGAGAAAGAGCTTATGCCTCCTGTGGAGAAGAAAATATATCCTTATCGAAAATGGATGATGGCTGCTGCGGCTGTTATATTGTTGGCTGTCGTTTCGTCAGTAAGTCTGTATTTTCTAGGGACACCCGCTGCGGATGAAATACGTCATATAAAGACTCCGGTATTGGCGTCTACACCTGATGCGTTGCCGGGCGTGCAACAGCCGGATGTACAGGGAACTGTTGTGGAACCTGTCTTACGGCCGGTAACTCGCGAAGATCGTTTGGCGAAAGTCGACAGGAATCATACGGAGCAGAAAACAGGTATAGATCCATTAGGGATCGGTAATGAAAATAAACTTTCAACAGGAAATGGAGAAGACTCTTTGAGTGAGGAAGATAAGAATGTAAAAGGAAATGGAGAAACTGAAAATGTAAAAGGTGAACCGAAGCAGGCAGAAAATACAGATGTCAGTCAGGGACAGTCACAGGATACAGAGCGATCGAATAACAGACCGCGTCGTCCTTCCGGTAAAGACAAACTTCATATTCCGACAGAAAAAAGATCTTCTCAAAAGGGAACATGGTCAATGGGACTTTCGGTAGGAAATTCAGGAGGTGCTTCAACAGAAGTAGGTGCCGGATCTCATGCTTATATGTCACGTGTGAGTATGCTTTCAGTTTCCAACGGTCTGATGGAGACGATTCCTAATGACCAAACATTGGTTTTCGAAGATGGAGTACCTTACCTGCGTCAGGCAAAACAGGTGGTTGACATTAAACATCATCAGCCTATTTCTTTCGGATTGTCCGTTCGTAAAGGTTTAGCTAAAGGATTCTCTCTTGAGACAGGACTGACTTATACGCTGCTTTCTTCGGATGCAAAACTGGCAGGTGAAGAACAACAGATAGAGCAGAAACTGCATTATATCGGTATTCCGTTGCGTGCCAACTGGAACTTCCTGGATAAGAAACTCGTCACTCTTTATGTTTCCGGTGGAGGTATGGTTGAGAAATGTGTTTATGGAAAGCTAGGATCTGAAAAAGAAACAGTGAAGCCTTTGCAGTTCTCGGTATCCGGTGGTGTAGGTGCGCAGATCAATGCAACGAAACGTTTGGGTATTTACGTGGAACCGGGTGTTGCTTATTATTTCAATGATGGCTCCGATATACAGACTATACGTAAAGAGAATCCGTTTAACTTCAACATACAAGCAGGTGTTCGTCTGACTTATTAGTACGAACTACCTCACTAAATATAGTAACGCCATCCGGTTCGGATACCGTCACTATCCTGATTGGATAGCGTCATTATCCTGACCGGATGGCGTTACTATTTGCTATTTACTATCTTTTTCTTCAGAAAAGTCGGATAATTGAGAAAATATTAATAATATTGTCACCTGTTTATGACCTATGGCTGCATACCTTTGTTGCAAAATTCTAAGATATGGTAGATTCTACAGATGAAAAACATTTATTAATCGACTTAAAAGGCGGTTCCTTTCAGGCATTCGAAAGATTGTATAATATGTATAGTGGCAAACTGTACAATTTCATTATGCGACTCTCTTCCGGCAATCAATATATGGCCGAAGAAGTGGTGCAAGCCACTTTTATTCGTATATGGGAAGTGCATGAAAAAGTAGACCCGGCTTCCTCGTTTATCTCTTTTCTCTGTACGATTGCCAAAAACTTATTGATGAATATGTATCAGCGTCAGACTGTAGAGTATGTTTACAATGAATATCTCATGAAAAGTAGCGTAGACCGTGATTCACAGACAGAAGAGAATATTGATCTGCGCTTTTTGAATGAGTATATCGATTCTCTTGCCGAAGAACTGCCTGCGCAACGGAAGAAAATATTCATTTTGAGCAAAAGGCAGAATTACACAAATAAAGAAATAGCCGAAATCATGGGAATTTCCGAAAGTACGGTTGCTACCCAATTATCTTTGGCTGTGAAATTTATGCGTGAACAGTTGATGAAGCATTATGATAAGGTAATTACCCTTTTGTTGGCCTTTTTTGTTAATGAAATGTAATAGTAATACTTGTTTTTGGATGGGAAGTAGGATGAAAATGTATACTTGTAAATAAGTGGAAAGATGGATAAGACACATTATAAAGAGCTAATTGAAAAATATTTCGAAGAAACGATCACGGATGTCGAGATAAAAGAACTGTCAGACTGGATAAAGAATGACCGTCAGTTGCATGACTGGTGGGAACAAGAGTTTGAGAGATCGGATTCCTCCATGAACCCAGTGTTGCGTGATAAACTTTTTGCCCGGATCAAAGAAGAGACTTTGGGCAAGGAAGTGCGCCCCCTCCGTATCATCCCTTGGAAATGGGTTGCTGCCATTTTATTACCTGTCTGTGTCGCTTTCTTCACTTACTATCTTTTAGATTCTTCTCCAACGGCAGAAACACCCTTTATTGTGAAAGCGGGCAAAGGAGATAAAGCAACCATTGAATTGCCGGACGGAACAAATGTTGTTCTCAATTCAGCTTCCCAATTAAGTTACCTGAATAACTTCGGAGAAAATGTGCGTCGTGTGCAACTGAATGGTGAAGCCTATTTTAAAGTAGCCCATGATGAGAAACACGCCTTCATTGTGCAAATCGGTGATTTGGAAGTGAAAGTGCTCGGTACTTCTTTTAATGTATCTGCCTATGAAGATGCCAAAGACGTGACAGTCGTTCTTTTGGAAGGAAAAGTAGGGGTCTATGCGCAGAAAATATCGCATATCATGAAGCCCGGCGACAAAATAGAATATAATAAAGCCACTCATAAGATAACAGCCACTCAAGTGCATCCGACTGACTATATTGAGTGGACGAAAGGAAATATGTACTTTGAGAAAGAATCTTTGGAAAATATCATGAAAACTCTTTCACGTATTTATGACGTAGAGATTCGTTTCGACTCCAATAAACTACCTAATGAATATTTCACCGGAACCATTCCGGGAGGCGGCATACAGAATGCGCTGAATATTCTGATGCTAACTTCACCTTTCTATTATGAAATGGACGGTTCGGTGATAGTTTTGAAAGAGAAATAAGTGGAACTTTCATAAAGTATCTTTGTTTATTCATCGAATAACGTCTATATTTGTGGTACACTAATTTGAAGATGCAATGAATACATTAGAGCGCAAATTACCGATAGGGATACAGACATTTGAAAAGATGCGTGCGGAGGGGTGTTTGTATGTGGATAAAACGGCCATTATATATCAGATAGCAGCTACTAAAGTGCCTTATTTTCTTAGTCGTCCCCGTCGTTTTGGCAAAAGTCTGCTAATTTCTACTTTTGAAGCCTACTTTCAGGGTCGTAAAGACCTTTTTGAGGGTTTGGCAATTGAAAAGTTAGAGACAAAGTGGGAGCAATATCCGGTTTTGCATCTTGACTTGAATGCGAAGAAATATGAGACGGCAGCAGATTTGGTCGCCATGCTAAACCAGTATTTGGAGAAATGGGAAGCCGTCTATGGTGATGAGAAGAAAGACCGTAGTCCTGAAGAACGTTTTAGTTATATCATCGAGCAAGCCTATTTGAAAACAGGAAAAGGAGTTGTGGTATTAGTAGATGAGTATGATAAGCCTTTGCTGCAAGCCCTTTTAGATGAAAATCTGTTGGATGAATACCGTCGTATTCTGAAGGCTTTTTATGGAGTACTAAAAAGTTCCGACCGCTATCTTCGGTTTATATTTTTGACAGGAGTCACAAAATTTGCCCAAGTAAGTGTGTTCAGTGATTTGAATCAGCTGAATGATATAAGTATGAAAATTCCTTATGCCAATATTTGTGGTATTACTAAAAAGGAGTTAGTATCCACATTTACTCCCGAGTTGGAGCGGTTGGCAGAAGTGCAGGAGATGTCTTTTGAAGATACTGTCGATAAAATGACGGCGATGTACGATGGCTATCACTTTACATACAGCGAAGAAGGATTATTTAATCCTTTCAGTGTCCTCAATGTCTTTGATGGATTAATGTTTGATAATTACTGGTTCCAGACTGGTACTCCTACCTATCTTGTAGACTTGTTGAAACAAAGTGATTATGACTTACGTTTACTCATAGATGGCTTGGAAGTCGGCAGTTCCGGCTTTGCCGAATACCGTGCAGAGACAAAGAATCCCCTTCCGATGATCTACCAAAGTGGTTATTTGACAATTAAAAACTTTGATAAATCATTGAACCTATATACGCTAGGT
>DXOJ01000271.1 GCA_019412865.1 Bacteroides sp.
CCGCATACAGATAGCAAACTTTAGCTATTACGTATGCGGGATTTAGTACAACAAGGCGTTCCTCGGTGAGAAACAGGTCGTTCCTTTAAAAGGAACGGCTCCTTGGTTTTAAACCAAAAAATAGTATCTATAATACACTGTATATCAATTTATTATAAAAAGAAGAATTCCGTCCCGATAACCATGGGAATATTCTCAATAAACCAAACGGAATTCACAGTCCAAGGGGCTGTATATACATACTTTTTTATTACAAACTTAAAAAAAATCCCATGGTTACAGTCACAATTAATATCAAGCCATATTTGGCTGGATATATGTATGTCCGATATCGACAAAGTTTAGAACCCGATCCAGAGAACCAGTCTCATTCCTCCTCTCCTTCTTCTTCCAAACGACTTATCCCTATCCATCTCTCCCACATTACTCCAGTTTATCACTTCCTTCATCAACTATCTGTCCCTCATCCGCAAAATACTTCATGGAAAGAAATTGGAAATATTTGCTTTGTACTGCCCAAACCGCGTAATGGGAAGAATCCGGAAGTCTATAACTATATCGGAAACGATAGTGCATTGATTATAGAAAAGGAAATAGAAACGGAGATGAAAGCGGAATTATACTCCTTTCTATTGGATAATAAGTTTAATAAAGGAGTGATGTTTAAAAAGTCAATAGAACAATTTGTAGAGCACTACGAAATGGTAGGACTGGTACAGGAAGAAACGCTGATGAGGGCATTTCAAAGATGGAGGAAGTTGGTGAAAGAAGAAAAAGCTATAAAGCTATAATGAAAGTATATTGATTTTGACTTAATCCATAATGAAACGTGATATACTATACTAATTAATTGGAAGAAAGAAGGAACTTTTCTATCTTTGCTAATATTAATCTTTTTCGCTAATTGATTAAGATAAGAAAGGAGAAAATAATATGACCCTCAAAGAAAAACAATTAGAGTTTATTATCTATTGTATAGAGAATACAGCCGAACGGTTAGGACGCTATAGTGCGGATGTATATAATAAACTAAAAGAATTAGGTGCTATAGACGGCTATATAAATGCTTTTTATGATACTTTGCATACCCAAGGCAAAGCCTACATAGTAGATTCTTTATTAGAATATATCTATCATCGTGATCCACAATGGTTACCGGAAGATTATCGTCCTTTTCAAGTTTCGACACAGCAAAAAGGAGATAAGTCATGTTAACTGTTTATCATGGTTCTACTTACCGTGTAGAACAACCATTAGCTGGCGTATGCCGACCGAATCTTGATTTCGGAGTGGGCTTTTATCTTACTGATTTAAAGGAACAGGCAGTTCGTTGGGCTCTTCGCACAGCTGATATTCGCCATGAAAATAGTGTGTGGCTCAATATTTATTCATTGGATATAGATGCCTGCCGCAACTCTTCTTTTAATTATTTGCACTTTACCACTTACGATGCACATTGGCTGGATTTTGTTGTAGCATGTCGACAAGGGAATGTTATATGGCAGGATTATGACATAATAGAAGGCGGTATAGCAGATGACCGTGTGATACGTACTATTGACCTTTATATGCGTGGTGATTACACTCGTGAAGAAGCGTTGTCACGTTTGATTCATCAAGAGCCTAATAATCAAATTTGTATTACGAACCAAAAAGTAATTGACGAACACTTACATTTTGTGGATGCTATACTTTTGCCTTTCCCATCTCTCTCAAAAGAAATCCCCAATGCTGATATTGTAATGCAAGGCAAATATTACAGCATTGTAGAACTTCTTGCTACCCGTCTGCATATTTCCAGTCTACAGGCACTTGATATATTTTATAATAGCGAAAGCTACCAGCGCATTGTCCACCGACTTGGAGATCTATATCTCATGAGCGATGCATATATTGTAGATGAATTGATGAGGGAGCTACAAAAAAGACAAGGTTGACATTAGCCTTGTCTTTTATCCCTATTGTTAAGCTGTTCGAGAAGTCTTCTTCCGATGAAATAGTCAGGCCATCCGGATCGGTGACAGTACTCATATTGTGAATGGCAAAGAAGACATTAAGAAGTTAGCGAAAATTTATAATATGAGTGAACATCTACTAACTTTTTCTTGTTTTTTTCTATAAAAAAGAACTACTTTAGGTATTATACCAGTATTAATGACTACATTTGCCAATAGTTATTCTTTTATATGAGGGATATAACTTAAATTTTTTAATGAGCATGGCACATTTAAT
>DXOJ01000272.1 GCA_019412865.1 Bacteroides sp.
ATAATAGAGTCTGTCCAGTCGTAAAATAATAAATAGTAAATCGTAAAATAGTAAATATCTCGATGGCCGAACAGAAAAGAAATACCCGCAATTCAAAGTCTACTAAAATACAACCGGTAAATGATTATGGTCGTATTCAGCCGCAGGCGCCTGAACTGGAAGAAGCAGTTTTGGGAGCTTTAATGATTGAAAAGGACGCTTATTCATTGGTGAGTGAAATTCTTCGTCCCGAATCATTTTACGAACGCCGGCATCAGTTGATTTATTCTGCTATCGTCGACCTTGCGGTGAACCAGAAACCGGTGGATATTCTGACTGTAAAGGAACAACTTAGTAAACGCGGAGACTTGGAAGAGGTGGGAGGTCCCTTCTATATTACTCAATTGAGTAGTAAGGTGGCTTCATCCGCACATATTGAATACCATGCCCGTATTATTGCACAGAAATCGCTGGCGCGTGAGCTGATAACGTTTACGAGCAATATCCAGAGTAAAGCGTTTGACGAGACCCT
The DNA here is from genome assembly GCA_019412865.1 of Bacteroides sp. GTDB lineage: Bacteria > Bacteroidota > Bacteroidia > Bacteroidales > Bacteroidaceae > Bacteroides. The sequence goes on from DXOJ01000272.1 coordinate 512, forward strand.
GGACGTGGACGACTTGATGCAGGAAGCGGAAGGTAAGCTTTTCGAGATCTCACAGCAGAATATGAAAAAAGATTATACGCAGATCAATCCGGTGATTGACGAAGCCTATAAACTAATTCAGAAAGCTGCGGCTCGAACCGATGGTTTGAGTGGTCTGGAGAGTGGTTTCACGAAACTTGATAAGATGACTTCGGGTTGGCAGAATTCCGACCTTATTATTATAGCTGCCCGTCCTGCTATGGGTAAGACTGCTTTCGTTCTTTCAATGGCTAAGAATATTGCGGTGGATTACCGGAACCCGGTGGCGTTGTTCTCTCTTGAAATGAGTAACGTTCAGTTGGTGAACCGTTTGATTGCGAATGTCTGCGAGATTCCGAGCGAGAAGATCAAGAGTGGGCAGCTGGCTAGCTACGAATGGCAGCAGCTGGACTATAAACTGAAGGATTTGCTGGATGCACCATTGTATGTGGATGATACCCCGTCCTTGTCGGTGTTCGAACTTCGTACGAAGGCTCGCCGATTGGTGAGGGAGCATGGGGTAAAAATCATTATCATTGACTACCTTCAGTTGATGAATGCTAGTGGAATGGCTTTCGGTAGCCGTCAGGAAGAGGTCAGTACGATCTCTCGTTCATTGAAGGGATTGGCTAAGGAATTGAATGTGCCGATTGTGGCACTGTCTCAGTTGAATCGTGGTGTGGAAAGTCGTGAGGGTATTGACGGGAAGCGCCCGCAGTTGAGTGACCTTCGTGAGTCTGGAGCCATCGAGCAGGATGCCGATATGGTGTGCTTTATTCACCGTCCGGAATACTATAAGATTTATCAGGATGATCGCGGTAACGACCTTAGAGGTATGGCGGAGATTGTGATTGCCAAGCACCGTAATGGTGCGGTGGGTGAAGTGTTGCTCCGATTCAAGGGTGAGTTTACCCGATTCTCGAATCCGGAAGACGACATGATTATCCCTATGCCCGGTGAACAGAATAATGGTGCTATGTTAGGGTCGAAAGTCAATTCGCGAAATGCAGGTAATGCGGGGAATACAGGAAACGGTGCCCCACTGCCCGAACCGGACTTTGTGCCTCAAAGCGGCAACCCATTCGGTGGACCTGGGGACGGACCATTACCTTTCTAAAATCAATCGTCATCTTCTTCAAAGATGCGGGCTGTATTGATGAGCGCCAAATGGGAATAGGCCTGAGGGAAATTTCCAAGTAGGCGCTTTGTTTTGAAGTCGAGGTCTTCACTGAACAACCCCACATGATTGGCATGTGAAAGGAGTTCGTCGAAGATCTCTTTTGCTTCTTCCTTATCTCCAATCTCATGGAGAGCTTGAATTAACCAAAACGTGCAAATGGTGAAAGCGGAAGTGGGGTGACCAAAGTCATCGCGATTGCGATAGCGATACATCAACCCTTCGTGATAGAGCTCTTTCCGAATGCGGTGTACAGTGTTGATGAACCGCAGATCCGTGGGCTCAATGAAACCGTATTGCGCCATGAGTAGTAGCGAAGAGTCGGCATGCGTGCTATCATACGACTGCGTGAAGCTCTGAATCTCCTCGTTCCATCCATTGAGCATAATATCTTCTTTTATCTTATCCGCTTCTTTTCGCCACGCCACCTCATAATCGGGCTGCTTGAGGTAGGAAGCTACTCTCACTCCACGATCGAGCGCCACCCAGCACATCACCTTAGAAAAGACGAAATGCTTCTCTTCATTCCTGATCTCCCAAATGCCCCTATCGGGTAGGCGCCAGATGCCATAGACCGTTTTCACAATGATCCGGACCACTTCCCACATCTCTTCTTTCTCGCCCACAGTGCCGGGGAAATTGAGGAAATAGTAATCGATGATATTCATCAAATAGCCGAAGATGTCGTTCTGCTTCTGATCATAGGCCGCATTGCCTACGCGCACCGGAAGCGAACCTTCGTAGCCCGCCAAATGCGGAAGAATCTCCTCGGTGAGTTTGCGTTCGCCATTGATGCCATACATGATTTGGAAGGAGTCTCCCTTAGAGCGGAGACATCGCTTGATGAAGGTGAGAAAACGGCAAGCGGTGTATTTATGCCCCATCTTGGAGAGGGTTTCGATGGACATGGAAGCATCGCGAATCCAGCAGAAACGGTAGTCCCAGTTGCGTACCTCACCGATGGTTTCGGGCAGACTGGTGGTAAGCGCTGCCAAGACGGCACCGGAATATTCGTAGCACATGAGTTTGAGTGTGAGCAAGCTACGCGCCACTAGGTTAGAGTAGTTGTTCAGTTTCAGCGAAGAACTGTTCCAGTCGAGCCAGTAGACCTTAGTGCGCTGATATTCCACGTACATCCGCTTGATGTCTACCACCTCCAACTTCTGGAAGTAGGAGAGTAGCAAGAACTCCTCCTGAACCAACTCCACCTCCCGACTCTCGAGAATCTGGTTGAAATCGAGGCTCGAATAGAGATACATATTATTGTTGCCATCTTCCTGCGAGAAGCTGCGGATATAGTCTTTAAAGATAAGGTGATTCACCTTCTCCTTTCCGTAGTTCATCACCGGATTATATTGCACCCTGAAGCGCGGTGTGCCCGCAATGGGGCGAATGTATCGGCAAAGCTCCGGGGGCGAATGATGTCCGAAATTAATGGTACGATAGCGAGGCATGAAGTCGAAAACCTCGAAGCTTCCCTCTTCCGATTCGAATAACGTGCGAAGAATGTTCGTCTCTTTCACATAGGTCTGCTTGCAGCGATAGTCCGCCGAAACGAGAAGGGTGAAACTACCTCCATGCTCATCGTCAATGAGTTTGGAAAACACAGAAGGGGAATCGAAAGAGGGAAAGCACAACCAGTCGATGCTTCCTCCCTCTGATATGAGTGCGGCCGTGCGGCAATTACCTACAACGCCGTAATTTAAATTGTTCATAAAGCTATATTGAATCGTTTATAAATTGATGTAATTAAATAATGAAAGGTTCGGCTCAACCATTTAGGCGACTAAGGAACGGAACCACTCGCGACTGTTCGGGAAGATTGTAGCGTGCCACCTGCGAGGTTTTTCCCACCTTAATGGTGAAGGCCGTTGCCGGCAAGGCATTGAACATATCTTCATCCGTGGTATCATCTCCGATGGCCAACACAAAGTCGTATTTATCTTCTTCCATCAAGCGCGAAGCTTCACTTCCCTTATTGCAATCGCTATGCTTCACCTCGACAATCTTGTTGCCTTTCATGATTTGTAAATTGCAACGCATGCAGGGAAGCACCAAGGCGTTGATCAACTGATTGGCACGCATCTCCGCCAACCATACGTCTACGTCGCGATAGTGCCAAACGAGCGCAGTCTCCTTGCTCTCCAGCTTGGAGTGCGGTGTCTTCTCCTGGGTGCGTTGCATGATCTCCATAATCTCGCTGTCCCATTCGTCATTATGGGCCTTGCTGTGCCATTCTCCATCCGTTTTATAGAACGTGCCATGCTCGGCCGATAAACCAATGGGAAGGTCGCCAAACCATTCGTCGAGCGTCTGGCGGTCTCTACCACTACAAATCACCACTTTATTCAGCGGATCACTTGAGAGGTTGCGCAAGAGTTGAAGCACCTCGGGAGTAGGTGATGCAGCCGCTGGATCACTGAAGAACGCAGAAAGCGTGCCGTCATAATCGAGAATAAGTAATCGCTTTTTCGCCCAGCGATAAGCCTGCTTGACCGGGTTGGAACGAAAATCCTTGATGATCTTTGCCTGCAAACGCAGGTTCTTATCTCTCACCTCAAAGAGCTCCTGCACAAAGTCCTTGGCCCACTTGCCCACATTCTGCTTAGCGATGACGGCTTGCATCTTTTCAAGGTTTTTCGCCTGAAGAGATTCGGGCATCTCGAGCGCTTCCACAAAGGCTTCTTTTAGCTCGTTGATGTTGTTAGGGTTGACAATGATGGCATCGTGCAGTTCAATGGCGGCACCGGCCATCTCACTGAGAATGAGTACCCCTTGTTTGCCTTGCTTAGAAGCTACGTATTCCTTGGCCACGAGATTCATCCCGTCGCGATAGGAGGTGACGAGCCCAATGTCGGCTATATTGTACAAAGCGGCTAGTTCTTCGAACTTGAAGGAGCGGTAGAAGTAATAGACCGGTCGCCAACCCAATGTGGAATATTGTCCGTTGATGGAACCCACAGCTTTGTCTATTTCTTCTTTGAGATGGGCATAGCGTTCAACACTATCTCGAGAAGGAGAGACAATCATGGCTAACGACACTTTCTCCCGATATTGTGGGCAGTCGGCTAATAGCTTGTCGAAACTTTGTAGCCGTGTCAAAATGCCTTTTGTATAGTCGAGCCGATCTACCGACAAGATGAGTTTTCCAGCACCGAAGTTCTCTCTAAATTTATCTGCCTTTCGTTTGATACTAACTTCTTGTATAGCGTCATGGAATTGTTGGTAATTGATCCCCATCGGGAAAGCATCGACATTGATGACCCGATTTTCTACATAAATTTCGTCGAACACACAGTCGAGTTTAAGAATACGATAGATCGCACTAATAAAGTGACGCATGTAACTATGAGTGTGGAAAGCGATGAGATCGGCACCCAACAGTCCTTTGAGAATTTCTGAACGTTCGGGAAGGCAGCGGAATAACTCGTAGGAAGGGAAAGGAATGTGATGGAAATAACCGATACAGGCGTTGGGAATGACTTTGCGAAGCAGGCCGGGGAGTAACATTAATTGATAGTCCTGCACCCAGATGATGTCGCCGGGTTCGAATATTTCGAGGGTTTTTTCGCAGAACAACTGGTTCACTTCTTTGTAGGCTTCCCAATATTCATCTTTGTGCTGCACATAACTAAAAAAATAGTGAGAGGAGGGCCAGATGATACTGTTGCTATAACCTTCGTAATAGTTTTCAACGAGATCCGGAGTAAGATAAACCGGATGGAATTGATGCTTCCTGAATTGAGATTCTATTCTGATTTGGGCAATATCATTCTCAAAATGTATGCCGGGCCAACCGACCCAATGCTTTTCCATCTTAGTTTCCAGTGAATCAAGTCCGGTAGTCAATCCGCCCGCGCTCGGGGTAATTTTATATTTATCATTTTTCTGGGTTACTGTCAATGGTAGTCTGTTCGATACAATAATCAATTTCATAGGCATATTTTATGATGAGTTTTATAAAAATAGATGATAATGAGGAGGTAATATGTGAAAGATTCTCCTCGAGTGATGATCCGGGGTAACAAACTTTTTGCAAGGTTACGCCGATACCGGATTTAACAAATATAAGGATTTTGGACTGGATACGCAACTTGTGTTAGAGGATTTAACATTTTAATGGAATAATTT
>DXOJ01000273.1 GCA_019412865.1 Bacteroides sp.
TTTAAGGTTAACAAAGGTTGGAGCAAGGCGTTGCTCCTTTTTTTATGTCTATATGTGAGATTAGTTCATGTGAGTTAATTCAATAACTGATACATTCCTCCTGCCAATACACGAATCACCCCTTTCATTTCCAGTTCGAACAGTAAAGCAGTCATCTTATTTACGGGAATATCTGCTTCTACCACAAGAGAATTGATTTGCAGATTTCCCAGTTTCTCCAAAATAGCAACTATCTTCTGCTCTTCTTCAGACAATTCGATAAAAAGACTACGTTGCACACTTACCTTTTCCGAAAGAGTCATCGGTATATTCCAGCCCATAGCCTGCACAAAATCTTCGGCAGATAATAGCAGGGATGCTTTATTATCCCTAATCAACCGATTGCATCCTTTTGAATATTCATCACTCATGCGACCGGGGAAAGCGAAACAATCGCGATGATAACCTTCAGCAAGTTCGGCCGTAATCAATGAACCTCCCTTTTCTGCGGACTCAATGACGATGGTAGCATCACACATACCGGCAACAATACGGTTTCGACTGATAAAATTATGGCGATCGGGATTCGTTCCGGACAGAAATTCGGTCAGCAATCCTCCTTTTTCAAGCATGTCAACAGCTGTTTTCCGATGGACATGAGGATAAATACGATCCAGCCCATGAGCTAAAACACCTACTGTAGGTAATTCATTGGCCAAAGCTTCACGATGCGCATGAATATCGATTCCATAAGCAAGGCCGCTAACTACAAGCACATCAGGACAAAGTGCCTTCAGATCCCGCAGAAAAGAGGCGCAGATTTGTGTCCCATAATCAGTAGCATTACGGGTTCCTACCATATTCAGGATATGAAGAGAATTTAGATCGGCATTTCCTTTAAAGAAAAGAACGACAGGAGCATCTTCACATTCCCGCAAACGGGAAGGATAAGCCTCATCATGAAAGGACAGACAAGAGATCCGGTTCTTCCGGATAAATTCATATTCTTGTTCGGCGCGGAGCACAGCTTGCGGACAGTCCAATGCCTCTACCACCCGTTGACTTACTTCAGGAATACGTTCCGGTATTTCTTTGCGCAGACGGAAGACATCAACGGCATTGCCCATTCCATCTATCAAATGTTTTGCTCCTATGTGCCCGATACCGGGCACCATTGTCAGAGCAATACTATAAATTTGTTCTTCTTCGGAGCTGTTCATTTCAGGTAGGGCGCAAAGACATTATCGAACAATTCGCTGTCACTTAAACGTCCGTTTACCACACATACCGTCTCAACAGTGGATTTCACTACTACTTTATTATCATTCTTACGGAAGATATCCTGATAAAACACATATTTGATACCTTCCTTTTTCATATATAGTTTCGAGACAAACTCATCTCCGCTTTTCAATGGAGTCTTGAATGCCATACTAATGCGTGCCACTACCGGATCGACTCCCTGCTCATGAAGTGCAGCAAAACTGACACCCACCGAAGTCAGAAACTCGTGACGGGTATGCTCCAGATAATGATAATTGGCATTATTGACAATACCTTGAAGGTCACATTCGTAATCACGCACCTTCATTTCCAATTCATAGATATAGTTCATTTAAATTGAGAATTAAAAGTTGAGAAATAACAGTTAGCCTCTTTTTTGCTCAATATCGAGTCCTTTGAACTTCTTCAATTCTTCGGTCGATACCAGTTTATACAGCTTGTCACTGGGACGTATCTTATCCGATTTCATGGAGAAATGCTGTCCTTTCTTCACTGTTTGCACAGATTCCAAGTCAACACGGGCTTCTTCCAAAGTCATAAATAGGGCACCGGTAGTCGGCCCTGTAATGAGAAGCTTATCGCCTACACTTACTTCAGCTGCTTCTACCAGGAATTCGGAAACTCCGATATTAGAGAAGTATTTGATACCTTTACCTACATAAATCTTACGTTCCGTAGCTGCCGAACCATAATTCCTGGTCCATTCGCCCAAACGCTGTCCCAAGTAATATCCATCCCAGAAGCCACGGTTGAATACGGTTTTCAGGCGTTCATCCCAAGCCGCAATCTTTTCATCGGTGAATGTTCCATCCAAATAAGCCTTGATAGCTTCTTTGTAACATTCAACCACCGTACGTACATATTCAGGTCCACGGGCACGGCCTTCAATCTTGAATACACGTACACCGGCATCCAACATTTTATTCATAAAATGGATGGTCTTCAAGTCTTTGGGAGACATGATATATTCGTTATCAATATCCAGTTCCACATCCGTTTCCTTATCACGAACCGTATAAGAACGACGACATACCTGCATACAAGCACCGCGATTGGCTGAATGATTCATTTCATGTAAAGAGAGATAACATTTGCCCGATACAGCCATACAAAGCGCGCCGTGGCAGAACATTTCGATACGAAGTTGTTCGCCGCTCGGACCACAGATATGTTCTTCCTGTATCTGACGATAAATCTCGGCCACCTGTTCCAGATTCAACTCACGGGCCAATACTACCACATCTGCAAATTGTGCATAGAATTTCAATGCCTCTACATTGGAGATATTCAACTGAGTGGAAAGATGCACCTCCTGCCCTATCTGACGGGCATAATTCATCACTGCCACATCAGCTGCAATCACCGCAGAAATTCCCGCTTCCTTGGCTGCGTCGACAATGGTATGCATCAAAGGAATATCTTTATCATAGATAATCGTGTTGACCGTCAGGTAACTCTTCATCCCGTGTTCATCACACGTACGGGCTATTTCCCGCAAATCATCAATCGTGAATGTATTAGCCGAACGGGCACGCATATTTAGGTTTTCTATACCGAAATAGATAGAATCGGCACCTGCCTGGATGGCCGCAGCAAGAGATTCGCGCGAACCCACAGGAGCCATTATTTCAAAATCTTTCAAACTAAGACTCATAGAATATATACTTATTTGTATCAGTTAAGCAAATGAATGCGTACAAAGGTAGGCTTTTTTCCGTATTTTTGCAGCGAAAACAAGAAGTTACTTCAATCATAAACAGTAAATAGCAGATTCATATATGAAGATAGGCCAAATAGATCTGGGTAAATATCCCATCTTACTTGCTCCGATGGAAGACGTAACCGATCCGGCTTTCCGCCTGATGTGCAAGAAGTTCGGAGCAGATATGGTATACACCGAGTTTGTGTCGAGTGACGCACTGATACGTGCTGTCAGCAAGACTTCACAGAAACTAAGTATCAGTGACGCCGAACGTCCTGTCGCCATCCAGATATACGGAAAAGATACGGAAACAATGGTGGAAGCTGCCAAGATTGTAGAGCAGGCACAACCTGATATTCTGGATATTAACTTCGGATGTCCGGTGAAAAGAGTAGCCGGAAAAGGTGCAGGAGCAGGGATGCTACAAAATATCCCCAAGATGCTGGAGATTACCCGTGCCGTAGTAGATGCAGTGAAAATACCTGTAACAGTGAAGACTCGTTTGGGATGGGATGCAAACAATAAAGTGATTGTAGAATTAGCGGAACAGTTGCAAGATTGCGGCATCGCCGCATTGACTATACATGGCCGTACCCGCGCACAAATGTATACCGGAGAGGCGGATTGGACACTGATAGGCGAAGTGAAGAATAATCCAAGAATGCATATTCCCATTATCGGCAATGGAGACGTGACCAGCCCTCAACGCTGTAAGGAGTGTTTTGACCGTTATGGAGTGGATGCTGTAATGATCGGTCGTGCCAGCTTCGGTCGTCCATGGATATTCAAGGAAGTAAAACACTATTTAGAGACAGGTGAAGAATTACCTCCACTTAGTTTTGAATGGTGTATGGAAGTACTTCGCCAGGAAGTGGTAGATAGCGTTAGCCTGCTCGATGAACGTAGAGGAATTTTGCACGTGCGCCGTCATCTGGCCGCAAGCCCTCTATTCAAGGGAATCCCTAACTTCCGCAACACACGTATTGCGATGTTACGGGCAGAAACAAAAGAAGAGCTTTTCCGGATATTTGATGAAATCACTTCCCAACGCAAAGAAAATCCGGAAATTTAAATCAACACCTATTATATCTATTCTTCAGGAGCTTGTACTTGTTCCTGAAGAATAACATGATCTAATTAAACGTCAAGATCTTTGGTTTCTATTTAAACATCGGCTGCGCAAACCACTTTTTGAACATCCAAGTTACGACTACATACAATAGGAATGCAGAGAAGAAACCAACAATGGCATCAATCACATAATGCGCCTGAATATATACGGTAGCCCCACAGAGCAACATATAGAAAGGTATAAGACAGGCAAACAACTTCTTGCTGCCACGCCAAGCCATAATCATCAGAATAGTAGAAATGCCTACATGCGAACTGGGGAATGCCGCCGTAGGACGTTCACCCACTTGCTGCGAGCCTTCCACCAAACTATAAAAAAATCCGTGCTGATAGCCCGGTCCGGGAAGTAACTCCTGATTATGATTGAAATAATCGCCGATAGCAGGAAAAATACCTTTAGATACATTATCAATACCAATGGCAGGAAAATAGAATTGAGGGCCTGCAACAGGAACGAATATATAAATCAGATAGTAAATAAAGAAAGAAGTGACAAGCACAAAAGACATCTTTTCGAACCACTCAAATTTATAAATGAAATAGAATAGAGCCACAATCAGCATCATCGGATAATAAAAGAAATATCCCATATTGAATGCCTCGCTGACTATAAGATGCGGAAACGTATGACAGAACCAAATAGCAGGCTGACCATTGAAAATAAACTGTTCGGCAGTTGCAAATACATGATCTAAATTCGGAAAGAAACGATTGAACTCGAAAGTATCCGGATACCAGTAAGACAGCAGACTCATCTGAATAACAATACGCACAAACGCCGAAAATTTACAGGGAGCAAGACGATAAAGATACATCAATAAAAAAGTCATAGCCGCGATCATCGCCCTATCCAGCAACATGTGCCATGGATGATCCATCCGCTGAAACAGGAACAGAATCAATATGGAAGTCAACAGATTATAAATCAATGTAATCTTTTCCACAGCAAACAACCCTTTCCGGGTTTCTATGCGCTTAAATAAGTCTAAAGCCATCCTTCATTTTTATACCAGGCAATGGTTTCCCGAACTCCCTTTTCCAAATCATATTCGGGCACATACCCCAGTTCATCCATTACCGGGGTTATATCGCATTGCCAGTTGCGTTGTTTCATTATCTTATATTTATCCGAATTCAGGGTACTGCTCCTCCCGGAACGTGTAGCAACGAATTCAGCGAACAAAGATATAACTTTTAGCACAATTAATGGACATTTCAAGTGAAGAACAAACGGATTACCCAATTCTTTTTGTATCAAATCCGAAAAGGCACGGCTTTTATAAACTTTCCCGTCTGTCAAGAAATACGCCTTACGAACTACTTTTTTCTCTATTCCCAGGAAAATAGCCTGCACAATGTCTTTCACATACACAAAAGTCAAATCCTGACGACGGAAACCAACCGAGAAATCAACGTGTTTCCGGATAGACTTTGCCATCAGATAATAATCAGCTTCACGAGGTCCATAGACTCCTGTAGGACGATAAATGACATAAGGGAAACCAGGCATACTCTGAATATACAACTCCGCTTTCAGTTTGCTCAATCCATAAGCAGTATTGGGTACCGCAGGGTCGTCCGCTTTTATCGGAGTATAGTCCTTCTCACGTACAGGTCCGAACACACTCAATGTACTGATATAGATAAACTGTTTCGGAACCATATTCAGCTCCTTCAACGTATCGATAAAATATTTGGTCTGAAGATAATTCACATAGTCAAAAGAGTGCTTGTCGGGGCACTTTGTAACACCGGCGCAATGAATGATATAATCAAATTTGTTATAAGTGCCTTTATGCCCGGAGAGTTGGGCACGAAGTTCATTAGGGTGCGCAAAATCCAGTTCCAGAAAGTGGATTTTCCGGTTTTTCAAATACCGCTTGCTACTCGTAGAACGAATCCCGGCCCACACACCAAACTTTCGTTTCAACGCTTCCTCCACGATGAAACTGCCGATAAAACCACTCGCGCCTGTAATTAAAATACTCTCCATTATTACTTTTCAGGTCCTACATGAATATTAATTGAAAAAATATGATGCCACAAAGATACGATAAATATAAAATAAAAGCCATTTTGCTTTTCTCAATTATTATTTGTTTATTTGCAACGCGATTTATTTACTATTCAACACTTTTAAAGCACGTGGAAGATAAGGCCGATTTTGATTTTCTTTTTAAAGAGTACTATCCTCAACTTTATTATTATGCATTTCACCTGATTAATAATATGGAGGCTAGCAAGGATATCGTAAGCGATGCCTTCGAATTTATCTGGACCAATTACGCAAAAATTGATAAAGCTACAGCAAGATCTTATTTGTATATATATGTCCGTAATAAAAGCATTGATTTCCTACGCCATCAAAATACACACGAACAGTATGTACAAATCTACTCCGAACTGACTAAAAGTTATGTGGAAACGGAATATCAGGAACAGGATGAAAGAATGATACACATCAGTAAAGCTATGGAGAAACTTACTCCGCACACGAGACACATTTTAGAAGAATGTTATATCCAGCGTAAAAAGTATCAGGAAGTAGCAGACGAGTTGAACATCAGTGTCAGTGCGGTAAGAAAACACATTGTGAAAGCTCTGCAAGTAATACGTGAGGAATGTGCAAAAAAATCATAAAGCAGGTGTCTTTATTCAGGTGATTAAACGTAATATAATAAGATTGATATAGTATCCGAAAGTGATGAATGAACATACTGACAATATAAATAATACAGAAGAATCTGTAAAGAAGGCACTCGACATCATGGAGAGTCCGGCGGAAATAAGTGACAAGCAATTACAAGAATTGCTTGAAGATGAAGAATGTCTGCAAGCTTGCCGTGATATAATGGACAGTAGCCTTTTCTTGCAACAAAAAGGCGGAGCGGAACTGCCGGACATAGAAGCGGAATTAGAACGGTTCAAAAAGAGGAAAGCCGCGTCGCGCATGCGTTCTATCCTGTGGAAGACCGGAATCAGCATTGCCGCCATGGTTGCCATTCTCTTCGGAAGCTATTATTTCATAAACATCCTGACAACGCCTTCCGTCGAACCTATAACAGTATTCACCGCCGATACGGCTCCCCAGCACATCATTCTTCAAAAAGATAATGGAGAAAAAATCATGTTGGACGAACCGATAGCAAACAATCAGATTCCACATAGAGCGGCAACTGCAAAATCTGAAAAGAAAGAATTAGATTACAGGCAAGTCATCTCGAAAACAACGCAGACGCATGTGCTTACCGTCCCCCGAGGTGAAAGTTTCAAGGTCGTACTGTGTGACGGAACAGAAGTATGGCTCAATGCCAACAGCAACTTTGTCTATCCCACAGCCTTTGTAGGTAAAGAACGGGTTGTCACTTTAGAAGGAGAAGCTTACTTTAAAGTAACCAAAGATCCCAACCGCCCCTTTATTGTAAAAACCCAAACTGTGCAAACCAGGGTTCTTGGCACTGAGTTCAATATTCGCAGTTATTCTCCCGAAGATACCCACGTAGTACTTATCAATGGAAAAGTGGAAGTCAGCAATACTCGGGGAGGTTCTTATACCAGGCTTTATCCGGGAGAAGACGCCCACCTGCAATCTGACGGCAACTTTGTACTCACCGAAGTGGACCTAGACTCTTATGTCTATTGGAAAGACGGGTATTTCTACTTTGATGACATCACATTAAAAGACATTATGCAAAACCTGGGACGCTGGTATAATGTAAATATCGAATTCAGAAATAAAGAAGCAATGAGCTATAAGATGCATTTCGTTTCTGACCGTTCCAAAAACTTGGAACACACTATTTCATTACTTAACAGAATGAAAAAAGTAACGGTAACCTTGCAGGGCAACACGCTTACCATAGACTAATATATTCTTGCATAAGTATAACAAAATCATGCAAGAAACAACAAATTATCACTTTTATTAAAAAATAATTCGCAAAAAGGGTATCCATTTTTTCGGTTCATACGCACTAGTAT
>DXOJ01000274.1 GCA_019412865.1 Bacteroides sp.
ACTTGAAAGGAGTAGGAGAAAGCTGGGAGATTTCCGGCGTAGAGGACAATGAATCCGTAGTGGCTAATGGCCCGGATAAAGGTTTAACCTTGGCCGATATGGTAAGAAAGTATCGTGAGGAACTGGTTGGCGAAGCGAATTATGCTCGTTTCGGCAACAAATTTCCGCTACTCATTAAGTTCATCGACGCCAAACAGGATTTGTCAATCCAGGTACACCCAACAGATGAGTTGGCGAAGAAACGCCACAATTCGATGGGAAAAACCGAGATGTGGTATGTGGTAGATGCCGACAAAGGAGCTAAATTGCGTTCAGGATTCTCTGAACAGATTACCCCGAAAGAATATAAAGAACGCGTGTTGAACAATACGATTACCGACGTATTGCAGGAATATGAAATTCATCCGGGTGATGTATTCTTCCTTCCTGCCGGACGTGTGCACAGCATCGGGGCAGGTTCTTTCATCGCCGAGATTCAGCAAACTTCTGATATAACTTATCGTATCTACGATTTCAACCGTAAAGATGCGAATGGTAAAACCCGCGAACTTCACACCGATTTAGCCCGTGAAGCCATCAACTACGAAGTGTTGGATGACTATCGTACTAAATACGAACCACTGAAGGACGAACCGGTAGAACTGGTTGCCTGCACCTACTTCACGACTTCTCTGTATGATATGACTGAAGAAATCAGTTGTGACTATTCCGAACTCGATTCATTCGTGATCTTTATCTGTATGGAAGGATCATGTACAATGAGAGACAATGAAGGTAATGAACTGACTGTTAGTGCAGGAGAATCTATCCTGTTGCCTGCTACCACGCAAGATGTCACTATCACTCCCGAAGGAGGAAGTGTGAAATTGCTGGAAACATACGTATAAGATAATAGCGTACAAAATGAAGGTCATCCGACTTTGTTTCATCCTCATGATGGGCAAAGCCGGATGTTTTTTATAGAATGATTCGTTCTTTTGCCGTTTGCCAAATGGCATAATATATAAAATAACTAATGATGTAATGAGAAACAAAAAAGGATTTAGCCGGTGTGCGGAATTCTACATCGGCCGTTTACGAAAGGAGGGACGCTATTCTACGGCGCATGTCTACAAGAATGCTCTCTTTTCTTTCGGTAAGTTTTGTGGCACGTTCAATGTGTCGTTCAGACAAATCACCCGTGAGAGTTTACGGCGTTATAGTCAGTATCTTTACGAGTGTGGCTTGAAACCCAACACGATTTCTACGTATATGCGTATGCTTCGTAGTATCTACAATCGGGGAGTGGAGGCGGGTGGCGCGCCTTATGTGCCACGATTATTTCATGATGTTTATACCGGGGTGGATGTTCGTCAGAAAAAGGCTTTGCCTGCTGTCGAATTGCATAAGCTTTTGTATGAAGATCCCAAGTCGGAGCGTTTACGCCGTACGCAGGCTATTGCTGCCCTGATGTTCCAGTTTTGTGGAATGTCGTTCGCTGATCTGGCTCACCTGGAGAAGTCGGCCTTGAATCAGAATGTGTTGCGATACAATCGTATTAAAACCAAAACTCCGATGAGCGTGGAAGTACTTGATACTGCAAAGGAAATGATTAATCAGCTCCGTAACAGGGGAGATTCTCATCCCGATTGTCCGGATTATCTGTTTGACATTCTTAGCGGCGATCGGAAACGTCAGGATGAAAGAGGTTACCGGGAGTATCAGTCAGCTCTCCGCCGATTCAACAATCGTTTGAAAGATCTGGCAAGAGCTTTGCATTTGCAATCTCCCGTCACTTCCTATACACTTCGCCATTCTTGGGCAACGACAGCGAAGTATCGGGGAGTACCTATTGAAATGATTAGTGAATCATTGGGCCATAAATCTATAAAAACCACACAAATCTATTTGAAAGGCTTTGGACTTAAAGAACGTACAGAGGTAAATAAAGGGAATTTATCTTACATTAAAAACTGTTGTGTAGGCAGGGTAAAAAGTGTAAAGTATTAGTATTCAGAACTAAAGTATGTGTGTTACTTCTTAGGTAACGGAACTTAAATTTGACGCAAAGATAGACAAAAACATAAATAGTAAGCAAATATTCTTCCACTTTTTTTCGTTTTATCTGAAATATAGGAAAAAAACTATCCGAACATGAAATAACTTTATTTTCATGCTCTAAACTTTTTATTGCCTAATCTCTGGATTTTTCCTGTTGAGTATTAGGCAGTTCCTTTCTTGTGCCCTATTCCTATATGTGATTTCCATTTTTATAGAGACGCGCGCCTTGTGTGTGTATTGTCCGTTACCTAAGAAGTAACGGAATAACATGGGGTAAAAAAACATGATTTTAACAAAACCAAAATCACTTAGTGCTGGGCCTAGCGATGGGACAGGGGAAGGCGTAGCACACTCTAAACGCTGGTATGTTGCTCTGGTTCGTATGCACCACGAGAAGAAGGTAGCCGAACGTTTAGACAAAATGGGGATCGAGAATTTCGTCCCTGTCCAACAAGAAATTCATCAGTGGAGTGACCGTCGCAAAATAGTTGAGTCTGTTCTTCTTCCAATGATGGTATTTGTGCACGTAAATCCGAAAGAACGCAAAGAAGTTCTGGGTTTTTCTACAGTGAGCCGTTATATGGTGATGCGAGGTGAGAGTTCTCCGGCGGTAATTCCTGATGAGCAGATGGCTCGTTTCCGTTTTATGCTCGACTATTCAGAGGAAGCTATTTGTATGAACAGCTCTCCTTTGGCACGTGGTGAGAAGGTTCGTGTTGTGAAAGGACCTCTTACCGGGCTGGTTGGTGAACTGGTCAATGTCGATGGCAAAAGCAAGATTGCCGTCCGGCTGAATATGCTGGGATGCGCTTGTGTCAATATGCCTATTGGCTATGTCGAGGCTATCTGCGAGAAAAACTAATACCCGTCAGTCATTATTTATCCACCATTTACATGAATACGAAATTATCCGGTGCTTTTGCACTGATATTCTTTTTCTTCTTTCTCTCGGCTTGCCAGTCCTATAAGAAAGTACCTTACTTACAGGATGCGGAGATTTTGAAACAGGCGAATACGCAAGTTGCGCCTGTTCAGGACGCAAGGTTGATACCGGGTGATGAAGTTTCCATTCTTGTTTCCACTTCCGATCCGGTTGTTTCGCAGCCTTTCAATGCGCAAGGCAGTACGTTTCTATTGGACGATCAGGGAAATATCAATTATCCGGTTTTAGGTAAACTTCCTTTGAACGGTTTAACAAGTCGTGAAGCTGAAAACCTGATAACGGATAGACTGAAATCTTACGTGAAAGAAAGACCTACGGTAGTAGTCCGTATGTCCGGCTTTAAAGTTTCAGTTTTGGGAGAAGTGGCGTCTCCGGGTGTTTATCCGGTGGTGAATGAGCAGATCAATGTACTCGAAGCCCTTGCCATGGCAGGAGATCTGACCATTTATGGTGTTCGTGATAATGTGAAACTAATCCGCGAAGACAAGAACGGGCATAAACAGTTTGTTACACTCAATCTGAACGACGCGGATTTGTTATTATCTCCTTACTATCAGTTGCAACAGAATGACATCCTGTATGTCACTCCCAATAAAACCAAAGCACAGAGCGCGGACATCGGCACAAGTACTACGATGTGGATTTCGGGATTTTCTATCTTAGTGTCTATTGCCAGTCTGCTGGTCAATATACTTAGATGATCCTTACAACTCTCCATATTCTTTGATACAGTTAAAACATGGACACTCCTTCATCGGATTTAAATCATGATGGCCTACAATCAATGCTTTGGGGAATCTTTTCCTCAATTCGCGGAGCAAAGCGAGCAAGGAACCTCGTTGCGCCAATGTACGTGTGTCTTGGGGACGTCCGGCAATATCCAGCCCTCCTTCGTAACAAATACCTATCGAATGGGTGTTATGGTCACGGCAGTGTGCCCCGACCTTTTCCAGAGGACGGCCCTGGCAAATTTCTCCATCGCGGGTGATGTAGAAATGGTAACCGATGTCACGGAATCCACGGTGTTGGATATGATCTTGTCGGCAAGCCTCCGCCGAAAGGAATTTTCCTTCCGGCGTGGCACTGCAATGAATGATAATCAGCGTAATGGTGCGCATGGGGCTACATACAACTTTGTACTCCGATCAGGCCTCCGATAGCGGTGGCAACGGTGATAATCACTTTGATAATGAAGCTCCATACGGAACGGGGAGAAGATGAATTACTCATGACATTGTTTTTTTAAGATTAAAAATTGGATTTAAATAAGATAAGTCCTTCACTAAATGAAGGACTTACAGAAGATAAGAAACTAGGATTAGGCAGCCGGGTCAGGTGCTTCACCGCTTCCGCCCGGATTCGGATCAGGAGTATTGCCTGAATCGGAATCTCCACCAGGGGTAGTTGGTTTCTGATACTCCGCTTGCTGCTTCAGTTGACTGTCGAGTTTCAGGTTGGTAGTCGACAAATTACCGGTGGCGCGAGCTTTCAGACGCATACCAGTGATGTTTTTCTCTAACGAAAAATCTTCCAGTGTTTCAGCCGCCTTACTTCGGATGCCTACCCCAAAGATGGTAAGGTCGTCGATTTTCACACATTTGCCGTCGAGCAGCAGTTCCTTGATACAGTCTACCATGTCGGAAAGCACACCTTTGATGACACCACCGGAATACGGTGAATTGTGTTTCGACATGTGTTCGGCAAGCTTGGCCAAATCAAACGTCTCGTCGCTTACCGCACGGGCGAACCACTTGCCTGCATTCAGGCCTTTTTGCTGTTGGTTTTGATAAATTTTGTAACGAATCATAAAACAATAAATTAAAGGGTTAAACATTGTGTCCGGGGATTCTTTTCCCTTTCGACGATACAAAGATACAACCCTGAAACCCGCAGAAAGCAATAGTCTACAGTTGCATGCGATTGTTGTCAATTATACGCAGTAACGGTCGGTTATTCAATGGAAAAACGTAGGATATGTGAATATGTTTTGTTATTTTTGTAACTGTAAATCAGAAACTTATTCATCATGAACGAATTCAAAATACGCGCCTACGGCCGCATGGAACTGGCTCAACTTTATTCTCCGGAACTAACTGACATTGCTGCATATCGAAAGATGAAGAAATGGATCTCTTTATGTCCCGGACTTCTGCAACGCCTGTACGACTTAGGTTACGAATCAAAGCGCCGCTCATTCACCCCGTTGGAGGTGAGAGTGATTGTAGACGCCTTGGGAGAACCTTAGAAGAGCGGAAAAGTAAAGCACCGCTTTAGCAATCGTAAAGCTATGCTTTACCACCTCTAAAGCGCCGCTTTAGGATTCATGAAACGTCCTGTTGTTATATAAATGCAAAAAATGCACTTTTTCCGAGGGCTCCCTAACACACGCACACATGCGTGCGCGTATAAACGCCTTTATCGTCTGTATTGATAAGCAATCCTTTTTTTATCAGACGGTTCAGCCAGCTAAGAGCAGTGTTAGGTTTGATTTTCATCTTTTCAGCCTGCTCCAACAACTGTGCGCGGGTGAACTGGTTGCCCATTATTTCAAAAAGTGCATCCCGGTCGGCATTGGCTCTATGTTTGACCTCTGTGGAAGGAAGAAAAGATAAGATATGTGTGGCATGACGATAGAGCGGAGTTACAAGCTCCAGCACCGCATGGAAATCTTCAGCGGTGATTGTCACATCCCAACGGGTGATAATGCCGTCTTTGATATTATCGGCGGCAATCTCCTTGTCAGGGGTCAGCAGAGGGGAGGAAGAATCCTTGAACTGATAAGGCTGGTCGCATTCCAATGCACGAATCATAGCTATTTCTGCCATGATACGGCATGTGTTGACAGCCAGTCGGGCTATGGAACTGCTCATTTCGTTATCGTTGGCAAGTCCCGAACGGAAAAACAGATCGGCAAAGAGGGTATTGAACTCTTGCTTTTGTTCATCAGTGAGCCGGAGCGTATGAAGCCCGTGTGCTTTCATCAGGTCCAGTTGCTTTTTCCATTCCAGGCCTATGCTTGTGAAGATGGCTTCCAGATCGGTTTCGCCACTTTCAAACTGGTTGATCCATGTCCATATACCGTGCATATAATAAAACAGCTGGCGCGAGAACAGTCCGTTTTCTGTCGAGGGAATAAGAGGTTTTACTTGCGCGGGTGTACCGGAAAGCAGGACGGAAAGATAGCATTTCTTTACTTCCCGGTATTCCTGGTCGGTGCGCCGGTTGTACGACAGACGGTCGTGGTCGAATGCTTTGCGGAGTGTATCGCTCCAGTGTCCGTATTCAGAACCGATAGCAGCGGAGATGGTATCCGCTTCGGTTTCGCAGATAAGTCCTGTGCCGTTGGCATCCATGATATTTTGCAGAATACCTGTTCCGGTGTTATTGCCCGAGATGAGAAACATTTTATTCTTGGGCATTTGAGGAGCTTCCACTTTGCAGCGCTCCTTTCCCATGGTATCATAGGCGGCTTTCTCTTTTTTGTAGGCCTTGACCTCTTCCGCTACTTTTTGGCGGATCTCGTCATGAATAGGCTCTACAAGCAGCCGGATGAACGAAAGAATTCCTTTACCCGAGGCGGAAGGAGCTACAATAAAACTTTGCAGGCAAGGAGACTGGAGTTTGCCGGCGTATGGACATCTCACATATCGCTCCATGCTGGCACCTATGGCGGTCAATGCTCCGAGCAGCATGACATCGCGTTGTGTGGGGCTGGTAGCATAACTCATGATGAGCAACAGGATTTTCGGCCAGTCCGCTTCGGTGAAAGAGGGCAATGGCTGGTTCGGGTCACTCCCGTCCTGCAGTTCTTCGGATTCGTCCGGTTCTTCATTGTCCACCTTATTATACACATGCGTGTGTGTGAGATTTTTGGACGGTGCATTTCCTGCATTTTTTGCATTTTTCCGGTGGTTCATCACTCCCTCTTTGCAGAGAGTTACACCCGCCTTTTCAGCAAGATGGAATGCAGTGCCCAGATGGACATCTCCATGCCGGGTGGTAAGTGCGTTGGAGAATATCCGTTCGGCATGTTCCCGTTCGTACTTGGCAGATACCCGGCACAACCGATGGAAAAACTCGCGTCCCGCTTCTCCGCAATCCGTTGCGATGGCGAACGCCAGTTGTACATATTCAGCATACGTAGGGGCAATATCCGCTCCTGCAGTTTCAACCGCCTCACAGAGGCGGCATAACGATTCAATTTCGTTCATAATTTTAATTTATAGTTTTTAATATCTAATTATTTGCTGTTTCTAAACAATGCTCCCGGATCATGACTAAGAAAGCAAGACCTTACAATGTCCTTGCCGGAAAAGTCTACCCCTTTGCGTTTTTCTCCGAAGGGAACGGGTGCCCCTGTACCATAAAGCAGCACGGTGAACATCATTGCCAGCTTCATATTTTCGATGATACTGTTTGTGTCGTTAGCCATGGGTAAATGATCGTAGGGTACGAATGCTTTCACACCCCGTCCGCTGGGACTGATAAACGTGAGTACAGGATGCAGAAGGTGGTCATTAAACAATGTGCTGCGCATTTCCACTGCCTCCTGATAGGAATCGAGATGGTCGATATCTACCACCACCAGATGTGAAGAAGCTACGAAACATTTGCTGTTTCGACGCGAGAACGTACCACAGGGAGTCACATAAGGCAATAGTGATGCCTTTGCTGTCCGTATATCTCCGGAATTGCGTACTTGCTCGGTCAGAATTTTGAGATTCTCGTTGCAGGTTATCATTTGAAAAACTTGTTCTACGGAGACTTCGCAGGAGGGAATAAGTGTTGCAGGAGTAACAATCCGCCCCAGTTCATTTTTGATGGGAGCAATGGGAGGCATGAAATAAGACATTCTGAAATCGTTTGTCATAACATTTATATTTTTTGATTATCGTCTTGAATTTTCAAAACGCGAGGCGAAGGTAGAAATAGCTTTTAAATATATCGTTCAGACATGTCTGAACGGATATGCATAAAATTAACATATAATACAATGTATTTAACAACTAATAAAATTATAAACATGAAAAAATTTAATCATCCCGTACTGGGCCATTTCATCGCAGAGCAGTTTGAACGTGCTAAC
>DXOJ01000275.1 GCA_019412865.1 Bacteroides sp.
TTATCGGCTGAAAGACAGCCGATAAAATTGTCGTGGCGGAAAATAGTATGGTTACTCAATATTTATCATGGACTCAGTATGAAGGAATTGAAGGATATGTATATAGCCCTTATCAAACACCTCCTGCTGGTACAATTCCTATTTATGCTTTCTATGCTGAAGAAAGTATAAACTGTATATTGGTAATGAATGAAAAAGAAGTGCCATCTTATTCAGAGTGGTGCACATATAATGGCATTGCATTCTATGCATATCCGCAGTAGGTAAAAGAAAGGGCTCGATTTCGAGCCCTTTCTTTTTATCATAAAAATAGAGGTTTACAAAATTGGCAATAAATTTGCTACTTATTAGATGTCATAATTAGGGATATTCTCAAAATAAAAAATATAAGGCAACTACTTCATTGCGAATTAGGGACATTTACAGAATATTTCTAAAAAATATAGCAGATGTAGGCTTGATTGCCGAATGAAAATTGGGTCCATGTAGTGTTGGAAAAACAACCATGTTCTTGCAACATACATATCTAGTTGTATGGTAATATGGACGAAGTCTTGTTTGTGATAGTTGATGACTTGTGTTTTGTAGAACATAAACTGACTGATCTGGCAATGGACTTCTATCAGTACGGTGGAAAGAAACTCTCATATTGGATTGGGAAATTCTTTTCAGCTTATATAAATGTTCAATGTTAAATAATCGCTACTATTTCTTTTTTGCATATACTGTTCCAATTCTGATAAGAAATAGCTGCATCATATAAATATCCAAATCGCTCATTTTCCTTCTATTGTTATTTCTAGAGGTAAAAGCGCATAAAAAGCTTCCATATCCTTCAAATTGCCATTAAGTTTGATTGAGAAACAGCTTCTATCCATGTTCTTTGCGATCATTTTCATATACAAATTCCGTGGTTGGGTTTCTTGTCGATTCTAAAGTCAAAATCATAGCTGTCGTGTTTTTACAGCTCATCTTCCATGTCGATGACAGACCAGAAGTAGTCGTTACCGGCATTAAATAAATCCAAAGGAAACCATCTTTTTTGAAAGTTCTCATCTAAGGAAGCGATTGGTGTTTGTTTTAGTAAATATCTGTTTACTTTATAGTATTTACTAAATGTATTAAGCTGTTTTTCATCTAGTGTTTTAGTAAAATCCAGTATAATATCGAAATGGATGGATTTAGTGAAATTGTAGGAGACAATATGACTTTTCTCTGTTTTAACAGTTAACAACAAAGATAAGTTATCACTGGATAAAGCATATGGTATCTTGATAAAAGACAAGCTGCTCCCGATATTTCCGTTTTTTTCTGCAACATAGTAAAAACTGATAGGATATTCTGTAAAATTAGCGAACTCACGCCGGATGGTACAAAATGGCGGAGTAAGTAAATGAATGTCGGATAATTTCAGTCTCTGTGTGGAGGGGCTGTTTAATCCGAATATAATGCCGTTGGCTATGGGATTTGTTTCCTTTCTTGATCCTTTAACGATTTGAGAGTTGTAAGACTCTTACATCCCCATTCCATTATGGAACGAAAGGTTTCAGGAATTCTCCGTGAGTATTGTATCAGCAGGTAGAATATTATATGGTAGATATAGGCTTGAGACACCTTTTGTTGAGAACGTGTTCATTTGCTGTTTGCAAACAGCAAAAAGTACGAGAAAATGCTGTTTGCAAACAGCAAATGATTATCTTTGTATCTCATAATACTAAGATATAGGAATATATGGAAACTCTTTTTGCAAAACAAGACCGTTTGTTGTCATTGACATCGACTGAGATTATAAGGACATTGATGCATCGAATCAATTGGGATGCTCAGTTGGTGGCTATTAGAGGACCTCGAGGAGTGGGGAAAACAACTTTAATGTTACAGTATATGAAACTGCATTATGAGGTTTATAGTAGGGACGTGCTCTATTGTACATTGGATTCTGTTTATTTCTCTAATCATACTTTGCTGGAATTGGCGGATGTATTCGTAAAGAATGGAGGAAAGCATCTCTTTCTGGATGAGGTACATAAATATCCGACTTGGAGTAAGGAGATAAAAGAAGTATATGACATGTATCCCGATTTGAAGGTTGTGTTCAGCGCGTCCTCTTTACTCAATATATTAAATGCTGATGCCGACTTATCCAGACGCTGTATCCCTTATGAGATGCAGGGGCTCTCTTTCCGAGAATTTTTATTGTTCTATAAACAAATGAGCTTTCCCGTATGTACGCTGGAAGAAGTCGTGACCTCGCCCGAAAAGATTTGTTCGGAAGTGAATAAAGTGTGTCGCCCTTTACCTCTTTTTAAGGAATATCTGCAATATGGATATTATCCGTTTTATTTGAAAAATCAGATAGATTATTATACAAGTATAGAACAGGTTGTTAATTTTATTGTAGAAACGGAATTGCCCCAGTTGTGTGGAATTGATGTGGGTAATGTGCGTAAGATAAAGGCCTTGTTGGGCATTCTTGCAACTTCTGTTCCTTTTGAGGTAGATATTTCCAAATTGTCAACAACTATAGGCGTTCATCGTAATACTGTCATCGAATATCTGAATAGCTTGGAAAAGGCGAAATTGCTCCATTTGCTATACGCGGATCTGTTGTCTGTCAAGAAGATGCAAAAGCCGGATAAGATTTTCCTGGATAATCCTAATCTGCTATATGCTTTAGCTTCTCATCCTGTGAAAATAGGAACGGCACGTGAAACGTTTGTGGTCAATCAACTTTCGTGTGACAATGAAGTGGAGTACGGGAAGAAAACCGGAGATTTTAGGGTCAATGGAAGATATATTTTGGAAGTTGGTGGTGAAGGTAAAACGTATGATCAGATTGCAGATGTGCCTGATTCTTATATTTTAGCTGATGGAATAGAAACGCCTTACAGGTGTAAATTGCCGATTTGGATTGTCGGCTTCCTGTATTGACGGGGAACCTGCAGGAAATATTCTTTCTTATAATGTCTGGGGCGTAAATAAGCGTGCATAAGCGGTTGATGGTAAGGTTAGAGTAGAGTTGCCGAATCTACCAATCCTATCCCGGTGATTT
Organism: Bacteroides sp.; assembly: GCA_019412865.1. GTDB lineage: Bacteria > Bacteroidota > Bacteroidia > Bacteroidales > Bacteroidaceae > Bacteroides. The sequence continues at coordinate 3,053 of DXOJ01000275.1, forward strand.
ATCAGAGCGGATACCTCACCATTAAGGGGTATGATGAGCGTTTTGGAATATATCGTTTAGGTTTTCCTAATCGTGAAGTGGAGGAAGGATTTATCCGTTTTCTCCTTCCTTATTATGCGAATGTCAATAAGGTGGAGTCTCCTTTTGAAATTATTGCTGTCCGATGAAACTTTTTAAGCTGAAATAATAAAGGGCTGTTT
>DXOJ01000276.1 GCA_019412865.1 Bacteroides sp.
TTCACGTACGGTTCCGAGAGAGGCTGAGGGTGAAATTCCCTTGGTCTACTCGACACCGTTGGACTTCCTGCCGTTCCGCCATACAGTACATCAATCTTTTCCTTGCCAATGCCGACAAGGTGAAATGGGCGAAAGACGAAGTGGTGGCGCAGATGTTCTGCGACCGTGAGAAAGCGGAAGCCTATGGCTTGCGTGCCATGTATATGTATTACCTCCTCGAAGCCCATGCGGGCTATACCGAAGACGGTGTGTTGATGGGGGTGCCCATCCTGACCGAACCGGAAGCAGCCGGATCCAATTTCAATGTGCCCCGCAGCACATTTGTAGATTGCATGAAGGCGTTGAAAGAAGACGCCCGGTTGGCACTCGAAGGATTGCCTTGGGAATATGGTGACGCAGCGGAAATGCAACGCTTGTCTGCTAAATATGCAGGAGCAGACCAAGGCAAAGTCACCCGTGTGTTTGGCGCAAACTTTATCGGCCGTATGTCCGGAAAGGTGGTGGAAGCGTTTGTGGCAAAAGCGGATTTGCTCGCTGCCAGTCCGGCATATAGTGACCAGTCAGGCGTTGATTGGAAAACGGCTGCTGCTAGTGCTGCAAAGGTGCTGAATCATATCGGAGGGGTAGACGGTATGGATCCTACCGGATGGACATGGTATTGCAATGTAGATGATATTGAAAAACTTAGCCCAACCGAATCACCTGCTGAAATTCTGTGGCGTGGTGAACGTGCCAAATCCCTCTCGCTCGAAGAAGATAACTTCCCGCCCACACTCTACGGTAACGGACGTATCAACCCAACTCAAAATCTGGTGGATGCATTCCCGATGCTGAACGGTTATCCGGTGTCTCATCTGTCCGGCGAATATGATGAAAATCTTCCGTACGCCAACCGTGACCCGCGCTTGGCAGCATACATTCTCTATAATGGTGGCAAGGCAGGCAATACGAATAAGGAAATCTTTACGGCAGCCGACGGAACTACCAATGATGCGCTGAACAAGGTGGTAGGACGTTCTACCCGTACCGGATACTATCTGCGCAAACTGTTGCGTCAGGACATCAGCCTCGACCCGAATGCGAAAGCCGACCAGTATCATTACACACCGCGCATCCGCTACACCGAGATATTCTTGGCGTATGCCGAAGCGGCAAATCAGGCGTACGGTCCGCAAAATAAGGGCGGCAACAGCTATTCTGCTTATGACGTGATGAAAAAGTTGCGCTCCCGTGCCGGCATTGGTCGCGACAATGGTGATGCTTACTTGGAATCCATCAAGAACGATCAGGCGAAGATGGCGGAACTTATCCGCAACGAACGTCGCATCGAACTTTGTTTCGAAGGTTTCCGTTTCTGGGATTTGCGCCGTTGGAAGAGCAATCTGACCGAAGCTGCCAAAGGGATGAATATCAGTGGAACCCGTTATACTCCGATGGAGGTAGACAAACGCTCGTTCAGTGAGTATATGTATTACGGTCCTATTCCTTATTCGGAAGTTCTTAAGTATGACGAACTGAAACAGAATCAGGGTTGGTAAACCGATAGTGTAAATTTAATAAAATGCTAAAGCATACAATGATTATGAATAAGACAATAATGAAATGCATGGTCCTTGGCTTGTTGTTTGCCGGCTGTGAAAACGGAGACAAAGAATTCGACGATTACGAATATCAGACCATCAGTTTTGCTACTCAGACTCCTATACGCACCATCACATTGGGCGAAGATGTATATCCTACCGAACAAGACAATGAATATCGGATGCAGATCATCGCTACATTGGGCGGTGTGTGGTCAAACCGCAAAGAGCGCACAGCACAGATTGTTATCGATGAAAGTTTGTGTACCAATGCTTATTTCGACAATGGCAAGCCGATACTTCCTATGCCTAAGGAATATTATACTTATTCTTCGGAACAGGTGGTATTTCCCAAAGGAGACATTTATGGACGTATGGACATACAGTTGACCGATGCTTTCTTCAATGATCCTCTCACGCCCGAACTCACCTATGTCATTCCGGTACGGTTAGCACAGGCTGCAGACTCTATCTTGGCGGGCAAACCTAAAGTTGAGTCTCCCAATCGCTTGAATGTGGCAGACTGGGACGTGCTTCCCAAAGACTATGCGCTTTATGGGGTGACCTACAAAAACAAGTATGAGGGCGTTTGGTTGAGTCGTGGCACAGACCAGCTCGACATCAATGGCAACACTTCTACGCTCAACCGTAACCCGCAGAATATAGAGAAAGCAGACCAACGTACATTAGGAACTATTGCCCTCAACAAAGTGCGTTATCCTCTTTCGCTTTCGGTGGATGTGGTGAATGAGAAAGGCGAATCTTCCAAGCAAACGTTGACAATGGACTTGGTGATAACGGTTGACGACAACGGCAATTGCTCCATCACTACCGACACACCGGGGGCTCAGGCAAGCGGTTCGGGCAAGTGGACCTATCATGGTGCCAAGAAAGCGTGGGGCGACAAAGACCGCGACCTGTTCGAACTGACCTATGAAGTGACTTATGCGCCTTATGTGTTGAATGCTGTGACCGGTGAAACGGGCACTGCCAAATGTAGCAGCACGGACGCGCTGGTGTCACGCGACAGACAGAGCAAATTTGAAACTTTTAACGTGAAGTTGAAGTGAACCGCAATCTAAACAATTTAAGAAAACTACATGAAGATGAATAGAAAAAATAATATGGTATGGGGCACGCTGGTAGCAGCTTTGCTGGCTTCTTGCGTGGATACCGAGATTGCCGATGTCACGGTGACAAAACCGGAGTCGATAGCGCAATACGAGTATCTGAATGATTATGCCCCGCTGAAATCGTACATAGACCGTGCAGCTAATCCCGATTTTAAATTGGGATTAGCGTTGGCAGCCAACGAATTTATCGAAGTAGGATTGGTATTTCGTTTAGCGGAAGCCAACTTCGACGAAGTGACCGCAGGCAATGCGATGAAATATGCTTCGTGTGTGAACGATAAAGGGGAGATGAATTTCGAAACTGTGGATAAATTTGTCACTGCCGCCCAAGCTGCCGGAATTACTATATATGGACATACATTGGCTTGGCATGCACAGCAGAATAATAAGTATTTGAATTCTTTGATTAAAGACAAAGAATTGCCGCCCTCTGTAGGAGAAGGAAATTGTTTGCATATCAATACTTCTGAAGCGAAGGCGAATCCATGGGATTGGCAAAATTACTATGATTTGGAATCTCCTCTTTTACAAGGGAAATCTTATGTATTCTCTATGAGAACCAAGGCTTCATCAGCTGTGACATTTCCGCTTTGGATAGAAACACCGAATGCTGGTAATACACATTATGGCATACCACAGATTTCAGCAGGAACTACATGGAGCACAATAAGCATTGAATTTACACCTAATAGTGATTGTTCTCGTTTGTTATTCAATTTCGGACAGTTTGGAGGAGATCTTTGGTTTGATGACATGGTGCTGGTTGAAAAAGGTTCTGAGCAAAATATGATAAAGAACGGAACTTTTGAAGAAGGAAATCTGCCTTCTAATTGGTCTAAACCAAGTTGGCATGCGCATTCTTATTCAATTATACCTACACCGGGAGATGCGGCAGTAGAGATTTTAACTGACATCATTACTAATGGTGATGCGCAAGGCAGTGAAACTACCAATTTTGTTTCTACTCATGTGGGAGGAGCTAATGCTGCTTGCGATATTGTTGATGGAGTAGGTAAAGACGGTAGTCGTGCTTTCGTTGTTACTTCTGCTGGTGGAGGAACAAACAGTTGGGATACTCAATTCTTTTTGTATGCTGACCGTCCGTTGGTGGAAAATGATGTTGTACGTATCTCTTTCGATTATCGTGCAGATACACCCAATAATTCTGAGTCTCAGGCTCATGCTGCCCCTGGAGCTTATATTCATTATGATGGTGGGTGTGCTGTTAGTTTCACTACGGAATGGCAACACTTTGAAAAAACTATTACTATTAACACTACCCTTTCTCCTGAGGGAAACATGCAGACTTTTGCATGGAACTTGGATGTAGGCGCGCCCAATACACCTGCTAATAAATATTATTTTGATAATATCAAATTGCAAATAGTTACTAAAGGTAACACTATTCCTCTTACTCCCGAAGAGAAAAAAGAAGCGCTTACTCGGGCAATGAACAATTGGATTGAAGGAATGATGAAAGCTACTGGTGGTTACGTGACTACTTGGGATGTAGTGAACGAAGCTATTTCAGGTGGTGGCAACGACGGTGAAGGTTTCTATGTCTTGCAATCTGCATCTAATGCCGGTGCTGACGCTGCCAATAATTTCTACTGGCAAGATTACTTGGGTAGTGAAGATTATGTTCGTATTGTTGTAGCTGCCGCCCGTAAATATTATGCAGAAAACGGTGGTGTTAAACCTCTCAAACTTTTCATCAACGATTACAATCTGGAATCCACTTGGGATAACAATCAGAAAGCCAAGAGCTTGGTACACTGGATAGAGAAGTGGGAATCTGACGGTGTGACAAAGATTGACGGTATCGGTACACAGATGCACGTGGCTTATCGCGCCAATGCTGCTGACCAGCAGAAGCAAGAAGAACATGTAGTGAAAATGTTTGAAATCTTAGCCAAGAGTGGCAAACTCGTGAAAGTATCTGAGCTGGATATGGGATATGTGGATGAAAGCGGCACTACGGTGTTGACAAAGGATATGACAGAAGAACAACATAAAGCGATGGCTGAATATTATAAGTTTATCGTGAAGAAATACTTCGAGATTATTCCTGTGGCACAGCAATACGGCATCACGCAGTGGTGTGCTACCGATGCTCCCGGTGCCCCCGGTGATTCTAACTGGCGTGGCGGTGAACCTGTAGGTTTATGGGATTCCAACTACAACCGTAAGCATACTTATGCCGGTTTTGCTGACGGATTGGCTGGTAAATAATAGAGATTGATAAGAAAAGGCAGCGGGGCATATAACATGAATCCGCTGCCTTTATTGTTTCAATAAAAGTCGGATAATAATGAAAAACATATTATTTATTTTAAGTTTGATTATTTGGTGTAGCTGTAGTAATGAAATTCTGTTTGATATAGATAAAGTAGGAGATATAGTTACAAGGGCTGCAAATTCGGATAGTACATATTGTTTTGGGGCTTCAGATTCGGATGTAGTGGAGGACTTTGTTATTAGTCCGAAGGATGACTCACAACCTCTTAGTAGAACTTTATGTTCCTATGTAGAGGTTAATGGAACAAAAACATTATTGCAACCTGAAATAGTGAGTGGTCCTTCATGGTTGGATTATCTTATATGTTTTCAGTATTATGATATATATGTTCTATCGGTAGTAGCCCAGGACAATACTTCCTCTCTCAGAAGTGGAAAAATTGTATTGAAACAGCCGGGATCTAATAAAACATTAACAGTTGGTATTACTCAAAATGGAATTGATAATCGCATAATGATTTCAATGAAAGAACTGTATTCCAATCATCCTATTTTTACTGCCACGACAACTTATCCCGTAAAAAAAGATATAAGTTGCAGAATCCCATACGAAGCATACAATGATGGTGGAAAGTATGAGAGTAGTGCATCAATCACTATTCCTAAAGGGGAAACGAAAGGAACTTACGAAATGGATTATAACGGCTCTCCGTTAGTTTTTTATCATGGTGATATAAAAGGCTATAAATTGTATGAAGGAACTATCAGTGGTGACGGTATTTACAACTATAGTTTTTATCGCTATTGGTAGTATTGTTATTTTTGCAACAACTATTATGTAACATCAACATCATTATGAAAAAGATAATTTATTTGCTGGTGTGGATAGGCATGACTTTGGCGTCTTGCTCAGACGAAAGCTCTCTTCCTATACAACCGGAGATTCCTGCCGAACCGGAAACACCTAAGGACGAACCGGCTCCGGAGAAAGACTATCATCAGTTGCCGGTGTTGCACGTAGAGGGGCGCTACCTTAAAAACGAAAAGGGCGAGACGGTCAATCTTCATGGATTTACACAGACCTACAGCCCCTTTTTTAACGATAACGCATGGACTAACTATGACGTGCAGTCGTGTCTCAGCTATAACAAACGTATGGTAGACGGAATTGTGGCTGCCGGATGGAAGTTCAACTTCGTGCGGATGCATCTCGACCCTTATTGGAGCGATGATACTTCAAAGCCGTTTGTACGATACGAAGGGCACGAACGCTTTTCCGAGACCCGTTTCCGCAAGTATCTCGACGAACTGTTTGTGCCGATGGCGGAGTATTTTGTATCTAAGGGAATGTATGTGGTGATGCGCCCGCCCGGGGTATGCCCCAACGAAGCTCCTTATCAGGGAATAGAGGTGGGCGATAGCTATCAGCAGTTCCTGCTTAACGTGTGGGACATCGTTTCGCAACATCCTAAAGTGAAGAACAATACGGACATCATGTTCGAACTTGCCAATGAACCGGTCAACATCAAAGGGACCGACGGCGCCTATGGTAGCACCTCCGATGCCTGCTTTGCCAATGCAAAGATTTACTTCCAGTCCATTGTAGACAAGATAAGGAGCCATTGCCGTAATATCATTTGGGTGCCAGGCTTGGCCTACCAGTCGCAGTATGCCGGGTATGCCACCCACCGCATCGAGGGCGATAACATCGGCTTTGCCGTGCACTGCTATCCCGGATGGTATGGCAGCGATGCCGAAAAAGACAGTGGCGAGGGAATCGGCTCTTCCACCGGTGGCGGCTACGAGCCCTTCCAGCGCGGATGGGATACGCAAGTAGGTCCGGTGGCGGCGATTGCCCCCATCATGGTGACGGAAATAGACTGGGCACCTTTGAAATACGATGCCACTTGGGGAAAAAGCATCACAGGCGAAGCCGGTGGCAAGGGCTTCGGCGCCAACTTCAAATATATAGCCGACAATGCGGGAAATGTGTCGTGGCTCTTTTTCACTACAAGAAGCCACGAGCTGGCAGCGTTTAAGGACGTGCCGGGTACAGAGGGCAACTATACGTTCCTCAACGATCCCGAAGCCTGTCCGTGGGCAATGTATCATTGGTTCAAGGAGTATGCCGAGGGAGTGACCGTCAATGGCGAGCCCGAGAGACTGGAACTGATGGGCGAGCAGGCGACACGCTCGTTGCAGATGGGAGGAGTGCACTACCTGAAAGTGAAGGCGGTGTATAAAGATGGCACCTCGCGAATGGTGACTGCCGAGGCGACTATCAATAGCTCGGACGAACAAGTGCTGAAGGTGGAGCCGACTGGCAAACTGGTGGCAGTGGTACCAGGCAATGCTACGGTAACGGTGACTTACCGCACAGCAGCGGGAAACAGCATGCAACAGACATTGCAGGTGACGGTGGTTTCGCCTTTTGTGCTGACGGAAGACGTGTTTGACCCTTCGATATGGGAAGAAGGCACCTTTGACGAAACGACCCGCATCTTGGTGACAGGCAAATATGGCTTTGGCGGATGGAAATACCCCGGCGGACTTGACTTGTCGGGCTACCGGAGGCTGACCGTGGAATTGGGCAACGACAACGAGTGCGGTGTCTCTTTCCGCCTTTTTGACAAGAACGACTACTGGACGAAGCCCGCCACCTACGATTTCGGACAGACACGCAGAGTGGTGGTAGATTTGCAGCAGATGAAAGATACTGACGGCAATAGGGTAGACCCGTCGCACCTCTACATTGTCGGGTTCTGGTCGACTGGTGGCAAGCCGATTGTGATAAGCAGCATGAAGTTGGAATAAATAGTCGTCCCTTAAAGTACCCTTTTCCTGCTAATAGTCAACACGGCTCTTTCATTTAAGCTTAGATAAAGGTACATAATTTCCCCACCCACTT
>DXOJ01000277.1 GCA_019412865.1 Bacteroides sp.
CTTCCGGATCAACTCCTGTATATCCGGTTATGGTCAGCAAATTGGTGGCGGTGGCATAAATCCGGGCATTTGACACATATTTCAATTGGGACAAATCGAACGTATACCCTACAGTTATGTTGTCTAACTTCAAATAATTACCTTTCTCCAGATAATAATCAGAGAAAGTGGCAGCGTCATTCAAAGGTCTGCCCAATGCGGATTTCAATAGATTGAAAGGTAAAGACACCGAGTTCTCGTAATAAATCCGTTTGGTATTCAGGACCTTAAATCCGGCTGCACCCCGAAGTTGGAAAGAGAAATCAAAATCTTTCCAGGTCAATGTACTGGCCAGATTGAAATACCATTTTGGAAGTCCGTTGCCCAGATAAGTGTAGTCTTTATCCGAATAAGCACCGTCCTCATCCCTGTCCTCAAATACCCATTTACCGGCACTGTTGAAACCTCTGTATTTTAATCCGTAGTACGTGCCAATGGGTTTGCCTTCTTCCAGTATATACGTAGTCTGACCGTTGGCAGGTGAAGAAAGGGGATTGTAAGTGATGTGATTGGCACGGTAAGAACTGTTTGCCAAGGAGACCAATTTATTCTCATTGTATGAGAATCCTCCGTCAAGATGCCATTTCAGTTCTTTGTTGCGAATTACATCATACCCGATAGCAAATTCAATACCTTGATTGGTCAGTGTACCTACATTGGTAAATATCGTACTGTATATATTTGAAGGCATTTGCGCGTCATACCAATCCAGCAGATCAGTGGTTTTACGATAATAGTAATCTACACTTGCCGTCAGCCTGTCGTTCCATATTCCGAAATCGATACCTACGTTGTATTCAGCGTTCTTCTCCCATTTCAAGTCGGGATTCGGGTTGCTGACAGGACCATAAACTTTGTCCCATTTTCCATTATAGTAAGCATATCCGAGATCATTGTATTTGGCTATGGAAGCATATAAAGGAATATCCTGGTTTCCGGTGATACCAAAGCCTACACGTAGTTTGAGGTTGCTAAGCGGGGTAGCATCACTAAAGAAATTTTCTTCCAATATTCTCCATCCGGCAGAGACAGCAGGAAACCAGCCCCATTTATGATTCTCTCCGAAGCGGGTAGAACCTTCGCGTCTGACACTCGCATTGAACAGATATTTACCTTTATATGAATAGTTGATACGACCGAAGAAAGCTATTAACTTTGATTCATCCTGTCCCCTTCCCATTGAGGCAAGTCCATCTTCCAGATACGTACCATTACCAATATTGTTAGCTCCCGGAATATCTGTCAGGAATCCTGAGTTGGACGCATTGTGCCAGGTTCTGTCTTCTCTGTTGAATGAATAACCGGCAAGAGCTGTCAGATTGTGTACATCAGTGGAGAAACTGTAATTGGCATAAGCTTCAAATGTTCGTTTCTTGTAGAAATAAGTATTCATATCTGCCTGCCCCTCAAATCCTCCTAATATGCTGTAGCGAGAATCACGGCTGATATATTTGGAACCTTCGTAGGTATCGTTGTTGGCAGACATCATGGCATATACACTCAGACAAGGCAATACTTTGAGATTAGCAGACAGGTTGCCGGAGTAGGTATAACGTTCTCCTCTGTTATCTACTTGCGAAAGTAAGGCTACCGGGTTATAAGGTCCTACTCCTGCGTATTCGAAGAATTTTCCTTCCTGATTATAAACAGGTGCCGTGGGATGATATACGATAGCTTGCATGAAAGCTCCGTAATCAGTATAATCCGATTGAGTGTTTGCTCCGTTCAACGTACCTTCTATAGTCAGCTTCTTGTCGAAAAAATATTGCTTGAAGTTTACTCTCCCCGTCAGTTGCTTATTGCCGGTGTTGATTACCATACTTTCGGAATCCCGGTAACCGACAGAGCCTCGTATGGATGAGTTCTCCGTTCCTGTTGAGAAAGAAACTCCCTGGTAATAACTGAAATTATTTCGGATCAGCTGATCCGTCCAGTCGGTTGAGAAGCCGTAATCGTTGTTGATGGTGGAGTGCCCTTTATCTTTCAAATATCCCATATATTCATCGGCAGACATCATTTCCAGTTTCCGCACCGGTCTTTCTGTGTAATAATAACTGGTATATTCGATACTGGCTTTGCCTTTAGACGCATTTTTGGTTTCTACGATGATAACCCCATTACTGCCTCGTGTACCGTAAATAGCGGCAGACGAACCATCTTTCAGAACATTAAAGGACTTGATATCATTAGCGTTGATTGCCTGCAACTCGGACATGGTACTGTAAGTTCCGTCGACAATTATCAGCGGAGCACTTCCTGCCCGGATAGATCCGATACCTCTTAAATGTATCTCCGGTGATGCATTCGGGTCATTTCCGCTTGTATTGCGAATGGATAATCCCGGTACTTTGCCGTTCAGCAAGTTAATCGGACTGGTAGTTACCCCCGCATTAAACGATTCTTCCCCTACTTTAGTGACAGCACTGGTCAACTCCTCTTTTTTCACTGTACCATAGCCAATGGCTACCACCTCTTCCAGTTGTACGCTGTTTTCACGCATAACGATGTTCAGCCTATTTTGTGTCACCGTTACTTTTTGCGTCTCCATCCCGATATATGTAAGAACAAGCACCGTATTTTTAGGGATGTCAGCGAGCGTAAAGTTTCCGTTTATATCAGTAGTAGTACCCATATTTTTGTTCTCTACCCTGATAGACACTCCAATCAGAGGTTCACCAGAGGAGTCTACGACCTTTCCGGTTACGTTCAGATTTTCTACACCGTAAAGCGAAGGAACACATACACACAGGAAACCTGCCATTAAAATGCAATATTTTATGGTTCTCAGCGTCACCTGTTCTTTTATTCGTTCAAAAAATGAAATGGCTAAATTCTCCATAAGTTAGACTTTTTGAATAACATAATAATTAAGTCAATATAAATAGTTAAGTATAGTCGTTAGAGGGCAATCACCACCACTCCTCCGATGAGACATACCAATCCTATCACCATCATCCGGATGGCATAGCGGGTAGCTCCTTTCCACTCGCCGGAAGCAAGTCCGGCCACATTACCTGCAATAATAGCTGTCGATTGCATGGTAGCCCAGCCCACAGAAGCTCCTAAAACTCCCATAAAACTGCCTCCCATACCATAGAACATAATGCTCAGATACCATAATACCCCTGCCAGAGAAGCCATTATCAGGCCTCCGGTTGTACGATGTCGGTAAGTTTTCCAAGATTGATTCTTGCCGAACAAACGGATACATTCAAGGAGATTAATAATAAATCCGGCACTCAAAGCGATACTCCATATCACGTTGGCTGCATAAAGAGAAGATGCTCCCGTTGCTACAGCCTTTTCTTGTAAGGGTGCCCCATAAACGAAAGCAAAGTTAATCATAGGTCCGAATATTCCTGCAAGCAAACAGATAATTAACCCTTTCCTGAAATTTTTCTTAATAGGTGTTTCAGAGTGCGTCTGGCGGCTTTTGCTATCTCTGTTGTGCCCTGCTATCGCAAAGAAAATGATTCCGGCAAGAATAATTACTGTACCTGTAAGTAACTTTAGTCCCGTAGGTGTTAGCAATTCCGAAGGGTCTCTGAGAATGACAGGCATCAAAGTCCCTACCACATTAATCAATCCTTGCATAATGGGAAGACTGAGCGAAACTCCCAGATAATCAATTCCTTTTCCGAATAGTATAGCACCAATTCCCCATAAAAGGCCGAAGAAAGCCACTAGCAGTACCGTGTCGCTTTCATGAGCATATACACTTCCCAAGTCAGGAATAGAGATAAATGCCATTATCCAGGGAGCGACAAGAAGAGCGATGATACTCCAGATAAACCAATTGTTTTCCCATTTCCACAGTGAGTTGTGTTTAAAAGGCAAAGCAAACGTGCCGGAACAACCACCAGCCAGCAGAATTAATAAGAAACCCGAAATAACTGTAGTTTCCATACTTGTTTTAATTTTCGGTGAGTGAAACGATTTTAGTTACGCATTCCCGCAGTTGGGACTTTTGAGACTCTGTTAATTCGAAAAATTCAAAATCATTCAGATGGGTGTCGTTATTCTCTATGATGAGTACCTGGCTCCCCGGTTGCATGGCGATCTTGTGCCATACTTCTCTTCGGATATTGTACACAATACCCGGTTGCATATTTACTACATCATAGGTAATATTTTGATCGGTGACAGAAGCACCGATCAAAGCTGCTTTTCCCTGCAAAAGTACAAATACTTCATCTGTCTGATGGTGGATATCCAGTTTCTCAATTTGCTCCAGAGATTCGGCCTCCGCATAATTGAGATAGGCTACCTGCCACCTGTCGGTTATCAGGAACGGGTGATATCCTTTTCCTTCAAATGTGTGTTCATCAATGATTTTCATGATATAAGATTTTTAGAGTGAATATGATTTAGCTTTCTAAGATACGATCTACTACCAATTGTCTGAATTGAGGAGACAACATGGAAAAGTAGGCTGTAAATCCAGTAACACGGACCACCAGTTCCGGATATCCGGCAGGATCTTTATGGGCAGCCAATACAGTATCCTTATTCATAATATTAACGTTAATCAAAGTACCTCCCAAGTCGAAGTGTGCCCTGATGATGGACATGATTAACTCTATATTATCCATATTGGCGAATGTAGGGTCCAGCTCCCATTGCATGGGTGCCGTATTGCCGTATCCCGGCTGAATTTTAGCTATAATGGTAGCAAGTGAAAGCGATGCGCCGTCTTTTACAAAACCGGGAGTGGGATTTGCTCCATGAGAGATAGGTGTTTGCGCTAAACGTCCGTCGGGAGTAGCTCCCACACTTTGTCCGAATCCTACCGTATTTGCCCAAGAGAAGAAGCCGGGAATAAAAATCCGGCGTTTGTCCGGTTCGGACTGCGAACGTACCAGTTCTGTAAATGTTTCTTTGATCCGAATCGCCCACTTTTCGCCCAAGGATTCGGCTGCTCCATATTTTTCGCTGTTCTTCAATAAATGCCGTATTCTGCATCCTTCGTCTCCTGAGAAATTGTTTCTCAGATATTCGGTCAGGGTATTCCAGGACAATTTGTTTTCCAACTCGATGCGCTGTTCCAAAGCGGCAAAAGAGTCAGCGACAGTAGCCAATCCGGCTCCGTCAATTGCCAGGTTGTAGTATTCCGCTCCACCGTCCGATACGTCTTTGCCTTTTTCCAATGGCCCGTGGCTCAATAGATTTAGTAATAACTCCGGCTCATTGTATTTTTGAAATTTCAGGTGATGGCGAATTCCGTCGGCTGATGTTTGGACTGCCTTAGCCAAATGCTCGTTGAATAACATCCAGAGCCGGGAGGTGCTATGATCTTTTTGTTCATTCATCATTTCCGTATAGGATACCTCAAAAACTTTCGCCATATTTATTTTCACAAGGTCATTCATTGTATATTCCAGTCCGGGCAGCGACATCCAGTTACATCCCACTGCTATACGACGGCGAGCCAGTTGTGCACTGAAGCCGTTCTTCATAAATCCTTCTACCAATGCTTTATCTCCTGAGAATCTGGGCCATCCATTCTTGTTCTTAACCAGGTACTCTACGGATTTCCGGAATAAGTCCGTGTTCAGACCATCGAACACTCTCACTGTCAGATTTAAAGAGGTATTGATTTTATCGGCAGCTTCCAGTATTAAG
>DXOJ01000278.1 GCA_019412865.1 Bacteroides sp.
AAAAGTATTTCATGCCAATCTCGAATTGGTAAAGCATGGATTAGTCATCTTTACCTGGGGAAATGTTTCTGCCATTGACCGTGAAAGCGGATTGGTAGTAATCAAACCCAGTGGTGTAAGTTATGATGACATGAAAGCCGAAGATATGGTAGTAGTGGATCTGGATGGCAAGGTCGTTGAAGGACGGCTGAAGCCATCTTCAGACACCCCTACTCACGTAGTGCTTTACAAAGCATTTCCGGAAATCGGAGGAGTGGTACATACACACTCTACCTATGCAACAGCATGGGCACAAGCCGGATGTGACATTCCGAATATCGGAACCACTCATGCAGATTACTTCCATGATGCCATTCCCTGCACAGCGGATATGACGGAAGCGGAAGTGAAAGGTGCTTACGAGCTGGAAACCGGTAATGTAATAGTGAAACGTTTTGAAGGCTTGAACCCTGTACATACACCGGGAGTATTGGTGAAAAATCATGGTCCTTTCTCTTGGGGAAAAGACGCATACGACGCCGTACACAATGCTGTGGTTATGGAACAGGTAGCTAAAATGGCAAGTATCGCTTATGCGGTAAATCCCAATTTAACAATGAATCCGCTGCTGATAGAAAAACATTTCAGCCGCAAGCATGGTCCGAATGCTTATTATGGACAATAATCAATTAAAAAGTAACAATTAAAAATTAAAGCAATAACATTATGAACGCATTTAATCAATATGAAGTATGGTTCGTAACAGGAGCACAGCTTTTGTACGGAGGTGACGCAGTAATCGCAGTAGACGCACACTCTAATGAAATGGTTAACGGATTGAACGAATCCGGTAAACTTCCTGTAAAGGTGGTATACAAAGGAACAGCTAATTCTTCTAAAGAAGTGGAAGCTGTTTTCAAAGCAGCCAATAATGACGAAAAGTGTGTCGGTGTTATCACTTGGATGCATACGTTCTCTCCTGCTAAAATGTGGATTCACGGCTTGCAACAGTTGAAGAAGCCTTTGTTGCACCTGCATACTCAATTCAACAAGGAAATTCCTTGGGATACAATGGACATGGATTTCATGAACCTGAACCAGTCTGCTCACGGTGACCGCGAATTCGGACATATCTGCACCCGTATGCGTATCCGTCGTAAAGTAGTGGTAGGTTACTGGAAAGAGGAAGAGACTTTGCATAAGATTGCCGTTTGGATGCGTGTTTGTGCCGGTTGGGCAGATTCACAGGATATGCTGATTATCCGTTTCGGCGATCAGATGAACAACGTAGCTGTAACCGATGGTGATAAAGTGGAAGCTGAACAACGTATGGGTTACCACGTAGATTACTGTCCGGTAAGCGAATTGATGGAATATCACAAGGATATCAAAAATGAAGAGGTAGATGCATTGGTAGCTACTTACTTCAAGGAATACGATCACGATGCTTCTCTGGAAGATAAATCAACTGAAGCTTACCAGAAAGTATGGAATGCTGCCAAGGCTGAACTGGCTATACGCGCTATCCTGAAAGCAAAAGGTGCCAAAGGATTTACTACCAACTTCGACGATTTGGGCGACATTGAGTACAATGGTTTCGATCAAATCCCGGGTCTTGCTTCACAACGTCTGATGGCGGAAGGTTATGGATTCGGTGCTGAAGGTGACTGGAAATCGGCTGCTCTGTACCGTACTGTATGGGTGATGAATCAAGGTCTCCCTAAAGGCTGTTCATTCCTGGAAGATTACACACTGAACTTCGATGGTGCAAACAGCTCTATCCTTCAGTCACACATGTTGGAAATCTGTCCGCTTATCGCAGCCAACAAACCTCGCCTGGAAGTACATTTCCTCGGTATAGGTATCCGCAAGAGTCAGACTGCACGTCTGGTCTTCACTTCAAAAGTAGGTACAGGCTGCACTGCTACTGTTGTAGATATGGGTAACCGTTTCCGTCTGATCGTGAACGACGTAGAATGTATCGAGCCGAAACCGCTGCCTAAGTTGCCGGTTGCTTCTGCTCTCTGGATTCCGATGCCAAACCTTGAAGTAGGTGCAGGTGCATGGATTCTGGCTGGTGGAACTCACCACTCTTGCTTCTCTTACGACCTGACAGCAGAATATTGGGAAGATTATGCTGAAATCGCAGGTATCGAAATGGTACATATCAACAAGGATACTACGATCAGCTGCTTCAAGAAAGAATTGCGCATGAACGAAGTTTATTACATGTTGAATAAAGCACTTTGCTAAACCTTAAAATATTGATTTCAACATGAAATTAGATGCAAAATCAACCATCGAGGCAGGTAAAGCAATTCTTGGTATAGAACTCGGTTCTACACGAATAAAAGCTGTCTTGATCGACCAGGAAAACAAGCCTATTGCTCAAGGTAGCCACACTTGGGAAAACCAGTTAGTTGACGGACTTTGGACGTATAGCATTGAAGCCATCTGGTCAGGGCTGCAAGATTGCTATGCTGATCTTCGTACGAACGTAAAGAATGCATACGGCATAGAGATCGAGACTCTGGCTGCCATCGGTGTCAGCGCTATGATGCATGGTTATATGCCATTCAACAAAAAAGAAGAAATCCTCGTGCCTTTCCGCACTTGGAGGAACACTAATACAGGTCGCGCAGCGGCTGCTTTATCCGAACTATTTGTCTATAATATCCCTCTGCGTTGGAGCATTTCCCACTTGTATCAGGCTATTTTAGATAACGAAGCACACGTTAATGAAATCGACTTCCTGACCACTCTGGCAGGTTACGTGCATTGGCAGATCACAGGCGAAAAGGTGTTGGGAATAGGCGATGCATCAGGTATGCTTCCTATAGATCCAACTACTAACAACTATTCTGCTGAAATGGTGGCTAAGTTCGACAAGCTGATTGCTTCGAAAGAATATAGCTGGAAGCTACAGGATATTCTGCCTAAAGTATTGTCAGCTGGTGAAAATGCCGGTGTCCTCACTCCGGAAGGTAGTAAAAAGCTCGATGCATCGGGTCATTTGAAGGCAGGAATACCGGTTTGTCCGCCGGAAGGAGACGCAGGTACCGGAATGGTTGCGACTAACGCAGTCAAACAACGTACCGGAAATGTATCCGCAGGTACCTCTTCATTCTCAATGATTGTATTGGAGAAAGAACTGTCGAAGCCATACGAAATGATTGACATGGTGACAACTCCTGACGGAAGTCTGGTAGCCATGGTGCATTGCAACAACTGCACTTCTGATCTCAACGCATGGGTTAACTTGTTCAAGGAATACCAGGAGCTTCTGGGCATACCTGTAGATATGGATGAAATCTATAGTAAACTCTACAATATTGCGCTCACTGGTGATACTGATTGTGGAGGTTTGCTTTCATACAATTATATTTCAGGCGAGCCTGTAACAGGACTTGCTGACGGAAGACCTTTGTTTGTACGTTCGGCAAATGACAAGTTCAACCTGGCAAACTTTATGCGGACTCACTTGTATGCTTCGGTAGGAGTACTCAAGATTGGTAACGACATCCTGTTCAACGAAGAAAAAATCAAAGTGGACAGAATTACTGGTCACGGAGGATTATTCAGAACAAAGGGAGTAGGCCAAAGAATACTTGCTGCAGCCATCAACTCGCCTATTTCCGTGATGGAAACAGCCGGTGAAGGTGGTGCCTGGGGTATTGCCCTGTTAGGTTCTTACCTCGTGAACAATGAAAAGAAACAATCTCTTGCCGATTTTCTGGATGAAAGCGTATTTGTCGGTGACGCGGGTATCGAGGTATCACCTACGCCCGAAGATGTAGCCGGCTTCAATGCATACATCGAAAATTACAAGGCAGGATTGCCTATCGAAGAGGCAGCAGTCAAATTTAAATAATTGACAGTCGGCAATCCATTGTTGTTCATCAGAGATTGCCGATAAATCGCTGTTTATCAAGAGCCAATTCTAACTAAGTATTAACATTAATTATCTCCACCCCTCTCCTCTTTTGGAGAGGGAGATGGGGAGACTATTATCATGAAAACCACCTCGTTCATACTTGCACTTGTCCTGTCCACCTCACTGGCCAAAGCTCAAAACGCTCCACAGGTGTCTTACTTCCCTTTACAAAATGTGAAACTATTGGATAGTCCGTTTCTGCAAGCTCAACAGACTGATCTACATTACATACTTGCATTAGACCCCGACCGTCTGCTCGCTCCTTTTCTCCGCGAAGCAGGGTTACAGCCTAAAGCCCCCAGCTACACCAATTGGGAAAATACCGGATTGGACGGACATATCGGCGGACATTATTTATCCGCACTTTCCATGATGTATGCCGCCACCGGAGATACCGCAGTCTATAATCGCCTCAACTACATGCTGAATGAGTTGAATCGGGCACAGCAAACTGTCGGCACAGGATTCATCGGAGGAACTCCGGGAAGCCTTCAACTTTGGAAAGATATAAAAGCAGGAAAGATCCGTGCCGGAGGTTTCGACCTTAACGGCAAATGGGTACCTTTATACAATATACATAAGACTTACGCCGGATTGCGGGATGCATATATCTATGCAGGAAGCGACCTTGCACACCAAATGCTTATCGCTTTTACAGACTGGATGATTGATATCACTTCCGGCTTGAGTGACGAACAAATGCAGGATATGCTTCGTAGCGAACATGGCGGATTAAACGAAACGTTCGCTGACGTGGCCGAAATCACAGGCGACAAGAAGTATCTGGAACTGGCACGCCGCTTCTCTCACAACCTTATCCTCGACCCGCTTATCAAAGAGGAAGACAAATTGACGGGGATGCACGCCAACACACAGATTCCGAAAGTGATCGGCTACAAGCGAATAGCCGAACTTTCACAAGACGACAAGAATTGGAATCATGCTGCAGAATGGGATCATGCCGCCCGTTTTTTCTGGAACACGGTAGTCAATCACCGTTCCGTCTGCATCGGAGGAAATAGTGTTCGTGAACATTTCCATCCGTCGGATAACTTCACGTCCATGCTGAACGACGTTCAAGGACCGGAGACCTGTAATACTTACAACATGCTCCGTCTTACCAAAATGCTTTATCAGAATTCTCACAATCCGAATCAAACAAACGAACCTGATCCCAACTACGTAAACTATTACGAACGTGCGCTTTACAATCATATCTTAGCGTCACAAGAGCCGGATAAAGGTGGATTTGTCTACTTCACTCCTATGCGTCCGGGACACTATCGTGTATACTCACAACCGGAAACATCCATGTGGTGCTGTGTAGGTTCAGGCTTGGAGAATCATACCAAATACGGCGAATTTATCTATGCGTATCGGAAAGATACGCTGTATGTCAATCTCTTCATTCCTTCACAACTGACCTGGAAAGAGCAAGGCATTATTTTGACACAGGAAACCCGTTTCCCTGATGACGACAAGGTAACTTTGCGAATAGATGAAGCGCCTAAGAAAAAACGTACTTTAATGATACGTATTCCGGAATGGGCGAACCAATCCAAAGGATATAGCGTCAGCATCAATGGAAAAAGAAAAATATTCGTTATGGCAAAAGGTAACCAGTATCTTCCCCTCTCCCGCAAATGGAAAAAAGGAGATGTCATTACTTTCCACTTGCCTATGAAAGTCAGCGTGGAACAAATTCCTGATAAGAAAGACTATTATGCTTTCTTATATGGCCCTATCGTTCTTGCAGCTTCCACAGGCACTGAACATCTTGATGGTTTATATGCCGATGACAGCCGTGGCGGACATATCGCTCATGGCAAACAAATTCCTTTGCAAGAAGTCCCGATGCTGATAGGAAATCCTGATTCAATCTGCAAATCTCTTCAGAAAGAACAGAATAGCCGGATTACTTTCAGCTATAACGGAGAGGTGTATCCTGCACAAGGCAAAGCATTGAAACTCGTTCCGTTCTTCCGCCTGCATAATTCCCGTTATGCCGTTTATTTCCGGCAGGCAAGCGAAGAGCAGTTTAAAGCGATTCAGGAAGAGATGGCAACGGCTGAACGAAAAGCAACGGAATTGGCTAATCAAACCATTGACCTTATCTTCCCCGGCGAACAGCAGCCGGAATCCGACCATGGCATCCAGTATGAGCAGGCAGAAACAGGGACGAATAAAGACCGGCATTTCCGACGTGCCAAAGGTTGGTTCGGCTATCAGTTGAAAGTGAAAGAAGAAGCAAGCCGCCTCCTGATTACGGTACGGAAAGATGACCGCAATAAAGTGGCTGTTCTTTTGAATAACGAAAAGTTGGCTGTTCATCCGACTATCAGTGAAGCGGATAAAGATGGCTTTATCACCCTTTCTTATGTCCTGCCTCAAAAACTGAATACAGGTAGCTGTCCAATACGTTTCATCCCTGACGGAACGGAATGGACACCTGCAATTTACGAAGTGCGTTTACTAAAATAAACGTTCAAAAAGAAATAACCATCATCAAAATCAAACATCTATATAATCATTAAACAAATACCATTTATGAAAGCAAAACTATTAGTCAGCACGGCCTTTCTGGCAGCATCAGTATCTCTTTCCGCGCAAAAGAGTGCTACCATAACCGTACATGCCGACCAAGGCAAAGAAATTATCCCGAAGGAAATCTACGGTCAATTTG
>DXOJ01000279.1 GCA_019412865.1 Bacteroides sp.
AAATAGTCTCAGAAACAATTATACACAAAAGAAGATAGACAGACATCTTGAATATATAGATAACCGTATTGAAGAATTTGAAGTAGCTTTAGATAAGACTGATAAAGAAGAAGAAAAAGAACTTCTTAAATCTAAGATTAAATTACAACAAGACAGGCGTAAGAAATACGAAACTCTTGATACGGAATTGAAGAATAGTAATGATACTCAAATAAGTCTAACAGACAAAGATTCAAGAGCATTAATGTTAACCAATAATGTATCAGGAGTTGAATATGCGGTTCAAGCAGCCTTTGATAGTAAACACAAATTATTGGTTCACTCTCATATTGGAGCATCAACTGATAAAAGAGAACTATCAACAGCGGCATTGACCGTCCAGGAACTACTACAATTAGATTCGTTCAACACACTTAGCGATGCCGGTTATACTAGCGGCGACCAACTACAAGCCTGTAAATATTCAGGAATATGTACTTATTCATCGCCTATGCCATCAACATCACCTAATTCGAATTCCATACCACTGGTTGAATTTCATTATATAAATGACGGAGATTATTATATCTGCCCTTGTGGAGAACAAATGACAACAACAGGGAAATGGAGAATCCGTCCCAATTATAGATCAAAAGTATATAAAACATCAGCTTGTGTAAATTGCTCAATAAGAGAAAAATGTACTCAAAATCAAAATGGCAGAGTAATAGAAAGAAGTGAATATCAAGATGTAATAGATGAAAATAACGCCAGAGTTATGAATCATCTGTTGCAAGGGCGCGCAGCAGACATTCGTAATGTCGCACAACTTCCGCCTCTTCACCGCCCTGACGGGAACTGCCACAGCCCCCCAAAAACAGTCCAAACAAAAAGACTAAAACAGTTGATCGTTTCATGGTGCTGTTTGTTTAATGGTTAAATTACTGGTCATGCACACAACGGACACTACCGCCCAGCAGATAATGATAACCATAATATTCATTAAACCCTGCAGGTAACCCGGCCGGACTATGAATGTCATTACCGGCACCATGCATTAAGGCCCATCTATTACGATTAACCCTATATGTGGGCGCTGTTTTTCCAGCTCCGATATCAGGATTCCAATATATTCCTGTATGTAATACAGAGGCAGGAGAATGTCGTTGAGGTGATGAATATATCATTGGAGTTTGTGTCCAGATAGCTAAAACGCCTTCTTCATATCCACCATCGGGGGCAGATATGGCTGGAAAAGACTTAGCTATTCCCGCACCGCTTTCTATCAATCGAGTAAATACAACAGGATAAGAGCCTGTTATAGACTGTATCAGATTAATAACCTCCCAAGCCGTAGGGAGTCGCCAGCCATCGGGGCAGGCACGTTGGGGAATACTGCCATAATAAATGGGTCCGACCATAGCTGGTGCCAAAGAATATGAACGAGGACGAGCAGCCATATTAGGACCTCCTTCCCTACTGGCGTCTATCATCCAACAAACACCACCATTACCCATACGGGTAGTCTGATAGTTACTGCCACCGATACGCATAAGTTTCATGGAATTTCCGAAACCACAAGCCGGTTGCTGGCTTACATGCAAACGATATTCCAATTCGTTAGCAGAATTTCCTGTTCGTATGGAAAGGACAGCACTACGCATATTCTGGGTAAAGTTCTTACTGTTTGCCGAAATAGTAACCGTGGCTGGTACTCCCGCTGTACCCGAGGTTTGGCTGAGTGAAATCCATGAAGGTTTTCCGGTTATTTGCCAATTGGTATTCTCTGTAGTTATATTTACGGGTAATGAAGCGACACCTATTTGGATATCACCGTCAAAAGCGAACACCCGTTTGTCCACCGTCAGCCGTTTGTTCCCTCGTACTATTACTTCTTCTTGTACCTCGTTCCACGGCACGATACGGCATTTAAGGGTATGGTTTCCTTTGAAAGCTTCCTCGGGAGTTTGGGCCGGCAACCCGTCCACACTTTCCACTTGTACTTTATATTCATGATTACGCAGAATATCCATCGGCACTCCCGAACCGTAGTCCTTGAAGTCGAGGCGGTAGTAACCGTCTACCGACGGCTTAGAGCCGGTGAGATACGGCTTCACGTGCATAACCAGACAAAGGTCGTCCAGCGCATTCCCGCCCGAGGGGCGGTTCTTGTTGTCCACCTCGCACAGGTAGAACGTCTTTTGTGAGCCGTTGAAAATACCGATATTCCCGGGTGACACATCGCTGTTCAATGAGGTGAATGTACCCCGTGTCTGCCGTGCCCCGACGGGTACGGTGGGAGTATTCACTTGCTTGCCCGTCACATTATAGTTGTCCGGTGCAATGCGTCCTTTTGCCCGGTAATTGTACAGCCGCAGATCGTTGTAATAATAGAAAAAGCCTTTTAGGTCGGATTCAAGAGGATTGATAAGCGTGAACTTAGCTACCGCACGTATCATCGTCACCTCTTGGGGAGCGCCAGAGGGAGAGAAACCTTCGCCCACCGCTTGGTTGGGAAGCTCGCCCCACATGGGTATGCCATTCGTAAAGTCGGGTGCGGCATCCGTTCCGACATCGAATGCCAGGCGGTTCATTACCCCCTCTTTCTGTTCTCCGAATGCAGCAGCAAGGGTATTCACCTGCTCACGGACATTGGCAAGCACCACGAGTGTCTGATGTTCGGGAGCTCCCATCAGCTGTACACGTACGGTTTGTGTGCCGATATCGTATGTACCCTGTGCACGGTAGAAGAATGTACCTTTCTTTATATTCGTAGGATCTGCAGGATCAACCTTGAATGAAAGTACATCTACAGTATTGATTCCATTTTCATCTATAGCACGTGTCAGCGGCGCACGCGTTTCGGAACTTTGCGAGGTGTTCATTTCAGCAGCCTGTTTTGAAGCACCGGTTTTAAAGTTCAGGTAAATAACGGCTGTATGTCCGTTCGCTTGCGGCACCGACTGCTCCGCATCATCACTGCAAGCGGTCGGAAGGAGCGCCGCCATTGCAATCCACAGCACAGCTGAGGCATGTCGCCTCCACAGATATGCCACACGGGTGAAACCGGATAAACCGGAAGTCTGAAATCCTATATTCATTTTTCTTCTTTTTTTAGTAATATATCTATTTTTTATATCAACTTTCTTACAAACTAAATTGCATCGGTCATATACCGTCTTACTTATTTATCGGCGAACAGACGAACGGAAAACCCGTGGTGTTTAACGTCTCTGTAGTTCGCGAACGCAGAGTACGAGTAGAAAGACACGTTCCAAGCATTGCCGAGGAGGCTGGGAAACTCCGTGCTCGACCAATACCGACCATATTCGCCTCGGGCTTCGAGCAAACCACTCGAAATGAACGTTGGGAAGGAGATATAACCGGCAGCCGGAAAAATACGAACGACAGCCTCGGAAGTATGGCTATCCCACCAAGAATCATTATTGATAGTGCTAATGTTTCCTGTAAATGCGCTGCCCAAGTAAACACAATCCACTTTCAATAGGGAAGTAAAGTCATGGTTGGCAAACGAACCCACGCGGGTGTAACGGTAAGCACAAACCATATTATTATCAGTAGCAAGAGGGAAATCGGATAGGGAAGAATCATCGATAGGATTACCGGTACCTTGTTTGAAACGCAGAGCGTAACAAACACCGTTACCCGAAGAGAAATAATCGTTGGCGAAAGTTTTTTTGATGCCACCGAACTCAATAGCCTCGTTGACATTAGAAGTATTAGTAGGGGAATCATATTGGGTATTACCGCTGTAGGAGAAAACGCCCGTCAACTCCCAGCGGGAAGGCAGGTGGTAACCATAACCGGGATGCCCCAGTTTAAAAAAGACATCATCAAAGAGCTTCTTGGCATTTGGATTGTAAGTATCATTATTCTCTCCTGTGAGCACGTACCAATTATAATAACCGGATTGGTCATTGCTATGGCTCGAAGCCCAATGAAGATTAGGGTCAGTCTGGGCTGCAGTGGGAGAAATACCCGGAGGAACGGAAGAAATGAAAGGAGAATTATAGATAGAGCCACCGGCGAGGTTATATTCGGCAACATAATCCAAAGGCGTACCGATCTGCTTAATATTGATTTTAGTATAAAGTCGTCCAGCCCGTATCTACAGATAACCATCCTTGAATCCCTTGCCATTCGTGATGGCCTGCAATTCCTCCGTAACCGGATTGGTGAGAGTGGCGCCAGCCGCCCCACTGTTTTGACTGGGTTTCAGCCATGAATTAGAAACTGAAATTGTTGTTCCGTCGGCATTATAGGCACCGACCTTCCACCCACTGGGGTAATTGGTGCGCACAGAAAATTTGTTCTGTGTGCTTGTGGCATCGTGCTTGCCTTGAAGTGTCATCGCCGTTCGGGTCACTGCCAAGAAATGCCCCGATTCATTGAACGTTATATCTGTGAATGCGTCTATCACGATGGGCACTACTACGATGTTATGGTTGGTAAAGTTGTCCGGGCTGGTTACAGCCTCGTTCAAAGTGGCAAACCCCGGCCCTTTCACTTCCTTGATGGTGAAAATATAGCGGTGGTTGCGCAGAATGGGCATGTATTTACCCTTTTCGTAAGGACTCGTGCCACCGCCCTTGATACCGTCCCATGTATAATCCATTCAGTAGTAGTATTCTCTTCCTTGATAGGCAAGATTTATAACTATACAAGGACGGCTGCCGCCGGAGATAGCCGACTGTTCATTCAAATAATAAGTGATGACATTCGGAGATGCGGTGTTTGCAGTTCCCTCAAGCGGGTGCCCGCCACTGACTGCTGGCTGCGATGTGGCAGGCAGTGTGGGAGTCATGTATCCCGACTGTGAAGCGGTGGTATTGTATGTAGCAAGATCTACCCAAACGCGTCCGTTGCCTACGGAATTGACGAAGTAAACCTTTCCCGCAGCTGTCGTGGCTCCCGAAGTTGTAGGATTGATGATATCCACCTTCGCCAGCATGCGGATAAGCGGTATTTCCTGCGCAATGGTTTGCGACACACCGGCTTTCAGTTCAAAGCCTCCCGCCGGGGCATGCTCGCCGTACATGGGTATGTATGTGCCCGTACCTTCTTGTCCGAACCTACCCACGACTTCCACTTGCTTAAGAGCATCATAGGTGGAACCGGCTGTTATATTTGCCAGTTCTGTTTGGGCATTAGCTATGAGAGCTATACGTTTGTATCTGCCCGCAATAACGGGCACAGAGAAGTATTTCGTATCCGAAGAGCCTGAAAGTGTATGCAACGAGCTGCCCAGAATCTCATATTTCACCTTGACTTTCTCCGTACCGCCTTCATCGGCAAACATCAGTACGGTAATCTCTGTTATCCCTTTCTCGTCTACACCACGAGTATTCGCCGCCCG
>DXOJ01000028.1 GCA_019412865.1 Bacteroides sp.
AAACATTGTTCCCATCCTGACAGTTCAATTGACAGAAGAGCGTCCCAAAGAAGCTTTCAGCCTTGAGCTGACTTATAAAGGAAAGAACAGTGGCATTGTACGTGTTAACCGACCGCTCATCGAATTAAACTTTAGCGGCGTGGATTCACTCTTCCGCCCTGAACTGTGCATTGTCAAGATGGTAGTAACTGATGCATCCGGAAAAGAAGTGGGTCGTGTGGTTGAATCGACATTCTATAATGAAACAACAGACTTGATTGCAATTCCAAGTGAATGCGACAAGTGTAAGCAACCCATAGAAATTAACGAAGGCGTAGAAGGTGATATCATTGTGATGGCCCTTGATCCAGATACCAATGTGACATTAGCTTCTATTCAATTACAAACTGAATTTGATTTTTAAATAATGGACAGACTAGATATAAAACTCAACGAATACTTTCCAGGAAAGGTCGTACGAAAAGATTTACTGCATGAAATCAAACAGACTGTAAATGTGCCTTCATTCGTACTGGAATTTCTTTTGTCACGTTATTGTGCCTCGGACGACCCAGATGAAATTGAGGAAGGGAAAAAAGCGGTGTTGCAAATCATCGAGAAGAACTACGTAAAGCCCGATGAAAGCAATAAGGCTCAGGCTATTGTGGAACAAAAGAAGCGCCACAAGTTTATTGATAAGATCCATGTGAAATATGTGGAACGAGAAAAACGTTATTGGGCCGAAATGGAAAATTTCGGTTCCAAACGTATCGCCATCAATCCGCAGTTTTATCAGAAAAACGAAAAACTGCTTGAAAGTGGTATCTGGGCTGAAGTCACCTTGGCTTATAATGAAGTACAAGAGGATGACTATGCCTTCTATGTAGAAGATTTGCGTCCCATTCAAATAGCCCGTTTTGATGAACAGAAATTGTTTGAAGGCCGTAAGGGGTTCACTACTGATGAATGGATAGATGTTTTAATACGCAGCATCGGTATCAATCCGGATTGGTTAGCTGAACGTAGCCGATCTCTAAAAGGTGACAAAGATGGCAAACGACTAAAGTTCCATATCTTGTCGAGATTCATCCCATTGGTACAAAACAACTATAACAGTATCGAACTGGGAGGCAGAAGTACCGGTAAATCATACTTTTACTCGGAATTCTCTCCCTATTCAACTTTGCTATCCGGTGGTCAAGCCAGTACTGCGACATTGCTATACAACAATCAGCGCAAACAAGTTGGTGCTGTAGGATTTTGGGACAATGTGGCCTTTGACGAAGTAGCCAACATGAAGATTAAAGATGCCGATACCATTCAAATCATGAAGGACTATATGGCAAATGGACGCTTCAGCCGAGGACAGGAAGTGACCGGACAGGCAAGTTTTGCTTTTGTCGGTAATTTTGACTTGAACATACCAACCATAGTCAATAGCTATGATCATGACTTGTTGGCCACTTTGCCCAAGGCATTCGACTTTGCTGTTATCGACCGCTTCTACAATTATATACCAGGCTGGGAAATACCCAAGATTGACGATTCTGCCTACAATAACAACTATGGCATGATTTCTGACTACCTGTCGGAAGTCATGCACTACCTTTTTGACCACAATAGTGACTATCTGCCCATATTGAATAAATACCTCAAAGTCGGTGACAACGTAGAGGGCCGTGATAGTCGTGCGCTCCAAAAGACTGTACTTGGTTTCTTAAAACTCATTTACCCCATAGGTGAGCCTACGCCTGAAGAGTTTGATGAGATTGTAGCGTATGCTCTGGAAGGTCGTAGACGTGTGAAAGAACAATTGAATAAGCGTAAGCCTGACGAAGAATACGCTCGCATCAACATGTCGTATATCAACAAAGATGGAGAAAAAGTTGTGGTATGGTGTCCGGAAAGTAAAGATTCCATGGCTACACAGGATCCTAGAAAGACCGGAGATGTAGAAATTGCTATCGAACAACAACCTGCCGCCTCTCAACCTGACAAATCAAAGGTCGTGGCAAAAGATGTGGTATGTCATGAAGAATGCTTGCAAGATTCTATGTCTAAACAAGGGCCAGCTACACCTAGTTCAATAATAGACAATGGTCCAAAGCCCAAATCGCTTTCTATTCGGTATGGAGATACAGGCTATAGCTACGATAAGCTATTTGCTGATTACTTGGAAGGGGCGAAGTCTATCGAACTGCAAGAGCCCTACCTATCACATGGATATCAAATGCAAAATCTAACTCGATTTATCGAATCCATTGTAAAAATAGGTGATTGCAAGAAGATTATACTTACCACCAAAATGGGTGAATCCATTGATGAAACACAAAAAATCCAAGATGGGCTTGAACAGCTAAAGGCAGCTCTGCAAGATATCGGGATTGATTTTGAATTCACATTCTCAGATTTAATTCATGCGAGGTATATTATTACTGATAACGGATGGAACATCTCTCTTGATCGCGGCTTGCATATCTACCAAAACATTGGTCGCAACTTCTATCTTATGGGTTATTATGATTTGGATTTACGTCCTTGCTTGGAAACAAAAATTGTATATACTAAAGTTGAATAAGTATGTGGTCAGATAAAGAAACAGATAGAGATTTCCTTGGTTATCAAGTTCATGCTGATTTGCTTAAGAATGTAGTATGTAACCCCAAGAACCTGCCTATCACTATTGGATTATATGGTGATTGGGGGTCCGGAAAATCAAGTGTTCTAGAATTGATTAAAAAGTCTGTTGAAGAGGATGAGAATATAAAAGACAAGACTGTCATCCTTTATTTTGATGGTTGGTCATTTGAAAGCTTTGATGATGCCAAGATGGCGTTAATCCAAGGCATTGTTAATGCATTGGAACATGAAGTAGGAACAATGGAACAAACTAAATCTTCCTTTAAAAAAATAAAGGAACACATCTTTTCAATGCGTACGCTTCAGTCTGTTGTCAAGAATACCGTTCTTCCTATTGGATCAGCTATTATTAGCGGTGGTGCTATTGTTCCTGCTCTAGTTGAATTACTTGTAAATAAAAAAGAAGAAATCAAAGATGATGTCATATCTATGTTAAAAGAAGCATTGGTAGGCAAGTCTATATCTGAAAAAGAATTCGCTGCAGTTCGTGAATTTCGAGAAGAATTTAAAAATTTGATTGAATCGACGAAAAAAGACCAAATCATTATTCTTATAGACGATTTAGACCGCTGTCTACCTAGACACATCATTGATAACCTTGAAGCAATTAAACTGTTTTTAAATGTTCCGAAAACAGCCTTCATTATTGCGGCAGATGAAAGTATTGTCTCTGGTGCAATAAGAAGCGAGTATAATACCCTTATTGATGAAGGCAAGGATGGTCTAGAAAAGAAAGATATTGGAAATGCCTATATGGAAAAGTTTATACAACTTCCCTATAGATTACCTAAATTAAGCAATAAAGAGGTTGAAACCTATGTTTCGCTTCTTCTTTGTGATTCTGTATTGGCACCAAAAGTCTTTACACCTATACATGAGGATTATAAACAATTTGTTAAACAAAACAGATTTGATTCGTACGCTCTGAATGATGCTATCTCTAAGATTGCTGATGTAGAAGGGGTCGATGAATTAAAAGCAAGAATTGTGCACGTTCTAAAATTCTCTTCGACAATAAGCTTTGCGCTAAAAAGAAACCCGCGCTTAATCAAGAGGTTCCTAAATGCTTTTGACATTAGAAGAGAATTACTTCGAATAAACGGATTAAATAATGATAATAACGAATTCGCTTTGCTTAAACTTATGCTTATCGAGCAGCAGTATAATGAAAGATTTAAAGAGTTGTATAACATCGTTTCATCTTCCAAAAAATATACTGAGCAGCTTTTAGATTTAGAAAAATATGCGATGGGCCAAAAATGCAAAAATGAATGGAAGGATTGGGATAATCCCTCTCTTAAAAGACTGATTGAAGAAGAACCTCGTTTCAGTAAAGTCGATCTTCGTGAGCTGTTTTGGGTGTCTAGAGACAGTATAATAGACAATATATCTGGTATATCAATCATTTCACCTAGAATTAAGGATTTATTAAAAAAGGCTCAGATTGCTCAAAACAGAGATATGATAGATTATCAATCCATAAAGGCTCTATCTCAAGAAGACCTAGAGGATTTCTTTACTCTTCTTGATAA
>DXOJ01000280.1:0-604 GCA_019412865.1 Bacteroides sp.
ATCTAATAGATTTAGACTATTGGAGACTCGGATATCTGGCGGACCATTTAACAGAACTTGCAAAAAATGTAAATAATAGAAGAATTTGTTCTGCAAGTGAAGTGAAAAAGTTACTTGAAAGATATAAGCAGGAAAATAAAATCACTCCAATACAAGTGAAGGACAAATTAAGAACAAGTTTAAAATGGTAAAACTATGGCATCACTAAACATGATCGGACCCTACCTCTTAACAGAGCATGAAATAAATGCTAATGTAGAATTCGGAAGAATTGGTAATTATGCATTTGGGTATTTAAATGATAAGGGAGTGTTTATCGTAAGATATGTAGGACGTTCGGACACAAACTTACACACTAAAATAATGCTTGGGTTAATAGACAACAAAAAAAATCCTGCAAAATATCGTTATGAATGGTTTAAATTCAGCTATGCAGATACTCCTATAGAAGCATATATTAAAGAATGCAAGAATTATCATGACTTTGGAGGAGATAGGGGCAAGTTATTAAATATAACACATCCAGATTCTCCTGATAATTTAATAAAATGTCCTTTTTGTCAATGACATAATAATAAAATCAGTATTATTCATCCCCATCGCA
>DXOJ01000280.1:614-4726 GCA_019412865.1 Bacteroides sp.
GTATAAGAGACAGATTCTATTACTTCACTTTAAAGAAACTGCCTCCATTCGTAATCAACTGGATTTTCTTTTCTCTCTCTTTTCAAAGGCAACGCATTCCCCTCCTTATCCACATACTTCCCCATCAGTTCCTCAATCAGCTTCTTGTTCTCCACCTGGGAGGAGAACAGTTCAAACATGTCCGTTTCCCGGATGGAATGCAGTGTCATGGCCGCCCTGTATGATTTGTTCTCGTCCGAGCCGGCACCATTCAGGTTAAGCAGCACATCGCCTACATTGAGCAGGTCAGCAGGAGTAACCATCGGAGCAATGGCTTCCGTTTCGGGAGAGCGGCTGTCCAGTTCCTCCTGTTCTTCT
Organism: Bacteroides sp.; assembly: GCA_019412865.1. GTDB lineage: Bacteria > Bacteroidota > Bacteroidia > Bacteroidales > Bacteroidaceae > Bacteroides. Next base: position 972 of record DXOJ01000280.1, read on the forward strand.
TTCAGCATTCTCATCTCCTCCAAAGGCAGTTTGCATTCCACTTCATCTTCCGGAATATCCTTATCCGCTCCGATAAAATCACTTCCGGTTTCCAGTTGCTGGCTCATGTAAGGGGCGACGGTCTTCCCGGCATTCTCGTCCAGATAGACAAAGCGGGTAGCTCCCATCACATCCTGTGCATTTCCCGGTTCACCGTTGTCTTTTTCTGCTTGTGGCCGATTGCGGGGAGTATAAAGCAGATCACAGATTTTACCTATTCTCTCTTTTTGTTTCCATACCTTATATAACAGATAAGCGGTACAGCCGAACCGTATTGATAAATAAACTATTTCTTCCATTCTATTGGCTTTTGAGTTGCTTCTTGATTATATATTTCATTGATGATATGCTGATACCTTTCCAGATGGTCTGACAGTACACTCCCTAAAAACATGGGGACAGACATTTCCGGTGCAATGACCGGCAATACTTTGGCAACAGTCCTGTACAATGTATCGTTAATATAGGTCTGCCTTCTTGCTCCCGACAGTTTCACTTTCAGAAACCGGCTCCGGTATTCATCTGAATCAGCCGCTCCATCCGGTGTTTTTTTTATTTGCTGTCTGGAAGAACCGCTTTTCTTCTCCTGTTTCTCCGGACAAGGTCCAGCCTGACTTTTTGTTTCCGGCTCCTCTTCCGGAGGAACCGTTCTTTCCAAAGCGGTCACATCTCCTGCCATCATGCGTTTCAATGCCTCCTCGTCCACTTGGTAATCCGTTCTTCTTTTGGTGGTCATAATTGTTTTTATTGAAGTTTCAGTATGGTTTCTATTTCCGCTGCCAGCAGGTCCAGACTGCTTCCTTTCATTGCGGAGGAAGATGGAGGGAACAAAGTGCTGCGGAACAGAGGCCCTTTCATTCCGGAGTCTTTTTTGTAACGTTCTGCACTGGGAATGACGGTTTCCAGTACCGGCAATTTCAGCGAACGGAAAATTTCAGTATAGCCGTTATACAGGTCTTTGGAAACACGTTTGTCCATCCGGTTCCAGAACATATGGATACCACGCAAGGGTACATCCTTATGCCGGTGCATGTATTCCCGGATGGCAAGGACAAAAGACATGCTGCTCCGCATTGCCATTCTTTCCTGCGTGATGGGAGTGAATACATAATCCATATTGATTACGGACTGGAATACACCGGGCACATTTACGGTGCCCGGAAGGTCAAAAAGGACAAGGTCATAATCCAGCTCCGACTTTTCAAGAAAGCGTCCGGCCGTTTCCCGGGCTTCTTCCGGAGTGGAGTTCAGGATGCTGTAGGCTTTCCTGCCGCTTGCTCCGAACTGTTCCACCAGCTGGTTTTGCAGATGCACGTTCTTTTCAATGTTTCCCACTTCCCAGTTCCGCATGGTACTGATGCTGTGCTGTGGATAATCACAATCCACCACCAGTACGTTATACCCCTTCAGGTAATGGAAGTAACTGGCGAGCAATACCGTGAACGTGGATTTTCCCACACCGCCTTTCTGGTTGCTCAAAGCGACAAATAAAGGTTCTTTCTTCATAGGCTTGAATTTAGAGTGTATAATTTGTTTTATATCTGTCAGGATTTTTTTTGTTTCATCACACGGCAATGCATCCGTTGGTATATGGCAATGACGCATTGTTTGCCGGTTTGCATGAATACATTGCATACCATATTGCACCAGTGTAATACCGGTTGCCGATGGGCATTGCCATATAAGGTGCATTGCATTCATGCAATATGGGGTTCAATGTATCCCATACTGCATTGCACGGATGCAATGTATTCCGTCATGCAGGATTGTCGTGCAGCATATATGGCATTGCACATATATGGATGATGCCGCATTCACATCATGCACCACCTGTGGCAGGCAAGCAATACCCCTTACAGGACAATGTTTCAATGTATGCCCTCATGCACTGTGCCAAAAGTAGCGGCTATTTTTGAAACTTCCACCAACATTTCCCCTACCTGACATCAGATGTCGTCAGATGTCATCAAATGTCATATCAAGCGCTGTTTACCAATCGGTTATCACTGTCTAATTTTGCAAAATCGGAATCAGACGATGGAAAAGAACTGACTTCGTCGGACCACAGTGCGTCGTGAACGTCGCACAGCAATCCGACGAAGGAGGATTCTCTGTTCAAGCGAACAGAGCAAGTTGTGTTTTCGTCCGACAAAAAGTCTTTTGTCCGACAAAAACAACTAGCCCGGCTAAAAGCCGGGAGAATCCGCTCCAAAGTCGCGGATTCCGGAAGAGAAAGAAGTACAAACCCAAAATCTCATGTACATGGAGAAAAAAACTGGAACAAGAACAGGCAGGAAGTCCAAAAGCAATCCGGCAGACCGCAAATACAGTTTCCGCCTGAATGCCGAAGAGAACACAAAATTTGAACAGCTGTTGGCGGAATCCGGAGCGAGAGATCTCACGCTGTTCATTAAGAAATCCATCTTCTCGGGACAGATAAAGGTGGTGAAAATCGACAAGGCGACAATGGACTACTACATCAAACTGACCGAATTCCACAGGCAGTTTCAGGCCGTCGGAAACAACTACAATCAGGTTGTCCGGACCTTGAAGAACAATTTCGGGGAAAAACGTGCGATGGCACTGCTTTACAGGTTGGAGAAACTGAGCATCGAACTGATGCTTGTCTGTAAAAAAGTCATGGTGCTAACCCAGGAATACGAGCGGAAATGGTTGCAAAAATAAGTCACGGAACAAGCCTTTACGGAGCACTTGCCTATAACTACGACAAGGTAACGGCAGGTACCGCCGAGATTCTTTCGGGCAACCGCATGATTTCCGACAGATTGGGATTGCCCAGTGAGGACATACGTCTGGCATTGCTCTCTTTTGAGAACTACCTGCTGGCAAACCGCAATACGGAGAAGCCCGTCCTGCATATCTCCCTTTCTCCGGCACCGGAAGACCGGCTGACTGATGGGCAATTGGTAGAGTTGGCGGAACGGTATATGCAGAAGATGGGCTATGGGAATCAGCCGTACATAGCCTACAAACATGCCGATACCCATAATGCCCACATTCATATCGTCAGTGTCTGTGTGGACGGACAGGGGAAAAAGATCAGTGATGCCTACGAGCACCGCCGTTCCATGACCGCCTGTCGGGAACTGGAAACGGATTTCGGCCTGCGCAACGGGGCGGACACGGAAAGGCGGAATCCGAAAGCGGAACTAAAAAAGGTGGACGCTTCCTTGGGGGATGTCCGCCATCAGGTAGGCAACACCCTTAAAGCCGTACTGGAAAGCTACCGTTTCCAGACTTTCGGGGAATACAATGCGCTGCTTTCCACGCTCAACATCGAGGCGAAACAGGTCAGGGGAGAATACAACGGTATACCATATACCGGTATTGTCTATTCGGTCACGGATGATACCGGCAAGGTGGTCAGCCCGCCGTTCAAGAGTTCCCGATTTGGGAAACGCTTCGGAAATGAACAGTTGGAAAAGCGGATGCTGATGAACCTGAAAGACCTCAAGGACGGGAAATGGGCACCCTCCATACAGGCGGACATCGTTCGTGCCTTGCGGCAGGCGGATTCACGGAAACGGTTTGTGGAACTGCTGGGGCAAAAAAATATTGATGTGGTGTTCCGTGAGAATGAGCGGGGACGTATCTACGGTGTCACCTTCATTGACCACAACCGACGGGAGGTATTCAACGGTTCACGCATGGGCAAGGAGTTTTCCGCCAATGTGTTCAACGACTATTTCCAATGG
>DXOJ01000281.1:0-3212 GCA_019412865.1 Bacteroides sp.
CCGATAGAGAATACCAAATACATTCAGCAGATACCCCAATAAACACAATAACGGGGCAATGCGTATACGTGTTCCACTAAATATATCGGGATTATAGGCGGCAGAGGTACTCCCCTCGCCGCTCATTAATATATATCCTATGATAATCAATATCGAGCCGATAATTAAGATGACGTAATTTCTTTTGCCCAATACAGTTTTTATTTCTTCTTCTCTTATTCTTTTCGATTTCATATTCTTTGAATTTAGTTGTGATCATTCATTAGTTGAGTAAAGCGCATATATTTCTTTTCAAATTGCTGAATCCTCTGTTCATATCTCTCTTTATCCATATTCTTCAGTAATTCATTGCACTGATTCCATTGCCAGAACCTATACAAACAATCCCGTTGAACCATCCCTATCCGGTTATCTCCCAATGAGAAAGCCCAGTCGATATAATTTTCCGATTCTGCTATCAGATGATTCAATAGATCGGTCGCTCTCTGCGTTTCTCCTATGGAAGCATAAGCGGTGGCTATATCATACGAACCACTCTCGAATACTTCGGGAACATTATATGCCGGAATAGCTTGCCTAGCATATTCCAATACTTTTCTGACACGGATGTCGTCTCCTTGTTTCACCAGTTCTTTAGCCAATTGTGCAAAGAGCCTTCGATGAGAATAACAGATGCGCAGGGTTGTTTCGTCCAGATAAAGTCCGGGAGTATCCAATCCTCCGTATTTATATCTGTTCATCACATTCTCGTAGAGTTTCTCCGTATCTATGGCATATCCATTGCCTTCTTCTACGTCTCCCCATTCTTTATAGTTGAAAGGAGTAAACCGGAATGCTAACCCTTCCTGAACAAAGTAGTCATCAAACTTCAGTTTACTGGAGTTGCCTACCGAGATAGCCATGTACAGGGGACGTTCCCAGTTACAGTTAGCCAAAATCTCGAGCATGAGTAAGTCTACTTTAGTCAGCAGACGTATATCTTTTAGAGAAATAGACAGTTTATCCGGTATTGCATCTCTTAGTTCTTCCCCTTTTAAATGACGAATGGCTTCAGGCAACATCATTCCCGAACGGAGTACTGCATCCTTATCAATATGGATATTTATTGTATCGGTAGGTATCACATGGAATTCCTGTTTCTCCGCAAACACCCAATATTTCAGGATATTCTTTATTTCATACGGATCATCTCCAAAACTATCACGGGCTTCTTCGGGATGTTTCTGATACAATGCTTCTATCTGTTTCTTCAATTCCGGACGAACAGCCACATATTCGTTCTTCCCTTCCTGGTATTGATTTTGATCCCAACTGATCGGTAGTCCGGGAGCATCGTATAGAGGACATTGTTGCTGATAAATGTACCAGTCGGTCTGCGCATAACTTAAATTGCAGATACGTACATCTCTGCGTACTTCTTCCGTATCCTGATTATACCACAAGGGGAACGTATCATTATCCCCGTTACAGAATATGATTGGATTTCCTTTGTCGGGAAGTGTCATCAGATAGTTAGCTCCAAAGTCACGACAGGTATACCGGTTGCTTCGATCGTGGTCATCCCAAGTCTGGCTTGCCATTTGTATGGGGACAAACAGGCAAAGCAGCATGAGTAAGTTGACCGGGAGGATTTTTGCCTGTTTTCTGCGAAACATGTCACAGCATCCGGCGGCTCCCATTCCAATCCAGATAGCGAACGCATAAAACGAACCTGCATACGCATAATCCCGTTCACGAGGTTGTCCGGGAGTCTGATTCAGATAGAGCACAATAGCCAATCCCGTCATGAAGAAAAGGAAAAATAAGACACTGAATTGCTGCTTGCCTTTTTTCCCGCGTGTCCATTGCCAATAGATACCGAGTAATCCTAATAATAATGGTAAGCCATAGAACACATTGTGACCTTTGTTCTCACGCAAAGATTCCGGCAAAAGTTTTTGATCCCCCAGCCGCAGATTATCGAGCCAGGAAATTCCTGTAATCCAGTTACCATGTTCCGGTTCACCGCTTCCTTGAATATCATTCTGTCGTCCGACAAAATTCCATAGAAAATAGCGCCAGTACATGTAGTTGAGTTGGTATGTGATAAAATAAGTCAGGTTCTCTTTTTGTGTGGGAGCCTCATTTGCACCTCCTCCGGACCATCCTTTGTAAGAAGCGGCCGAACGATCATTCCACATTCGTGGAAACAACATATTTTGAGTGTAGCACACGTCTTCTTTATAGCGGATAATTTTATACTTGCCTTCTTTCTTATCCGGTCGATAGATAGCAGTCCCTTTTTCGGTCTTTACCTTGTAATAGTCTCCTTCGGGCACATACTCCGGTTCGGATGCATAGGTTCTCCCATAAAGTAAAGGAGCACTTTCATACTGTTCGCGATTCAGGTAGCTTTTGAGCGTGAAAATATTATCCGGTGCATTCTCGTTGAGCGGCGTATTAGCATTGGCACGAATGAGTATGACCGTATAGGTGGTATATCCTATGGTGAGCATGAGTAAACACCACAAACCGGTATTCACAATGCGTTTTCTAAACCGATAAATGGCTCCTATCAGTAAAAACAGGACCAAACCCAGAAAGACGATCAATCCTGACTGGAAGGGTAATCCCATCACATTGACAAAGAATAATTCGAACCATCCTCCTACATCAGCCATTCCGGGTATATAAATAAAAAGAATCAATACAATAAGAATACCGGATAATGCAATGGCCCCAATAACTCCCTTGAGTGATAGAGTCTGATATTTTTGGTAATAGAACACTAATACAATGGCAGGAATACAAAGCAGATTAAGCAAATGCACTCCGATTGAAAGACCTATAATATAGGCTATCAGGATAATCCAGCGGTCACCGGACACAGAATCTGCTTCATCCTGCCAGCGAAGAATCATCCAAAATACCAAGGCTGTAAGGAAAGAAGAGAAAGCATATACCTCCCCCTCTACCGCACTAAACCAGAATGTATCACTGAAAGTATAAGCTAAAGCTCCCACAAAACCTGCTCCCAGAATGATAATAACATCCATGACAGATAATTTCCGTTCATCGCCCACAAGCAAGGCTCTCACTAATCGGGTAATACTCCAGAAAAGAAACAAGATACAACCGGCACTCAATAGTGCATTTAAAAAGTTAACCATTCCCGATACTTGCGAAGCATCGGAAGCAAACTGGGTAAACAGGTTTCCGACAAGCATATAGAA
>DXOJ01000281.1:3222-3750 GCA_019412865.1 Bacteroides sp.
CATATAGAAAGGTGCTCCCGGTGGATGCCCTATCTGTAATTTTTCAGCACAAGAAATAAATTCGGGACAATCCCAAAAACTTGCGGTTGGTTCGATGGTCATTCCATACACAAACGCTGCTATCAGAAAGACCAGCCACCCACCGAAATCATTCCATCTTTTAAATAATAAGTTGCTCATTGTTCTGTACTTTTTTGTTTGCAAAGTTACAGGACATGTTGCCAAAACTGGTATTTTTTACCGGACGGTTACGGACGGGAGTTAACGATAAGATATTGATAATCAACAATAACAAAGATGAAAGAATAGACGAAAACAGACAGAAGATAAATCAGGTACAAATAAAGCAATGGCATAGGATAGTAAATGGCATGAGAATGCCAAGGTGTCACATATGGATTCATTAGGATATTAGGAAAAACAAGTGTCACTCTTGCTTTTTACTATTTAATTTCGTATCTTTAGTGATTTCAATCTTTTTGAAGACAGATAATCATATTACAGAATGACAAATATCACCTTATAAAG
>DXOJ01000282.1 GCA_019412865.1 Bacteroides sp.
TAGGTATATGTACGAATGGATATAACGCTTGCAGGCCGCACGAAATATGGACATAGGAGAAAAATCTGCTACTTTATCCATTGTCAGATGACGGGAAAGTACTAGTTTATCAAAAGTCTCATCGCGTAAAGCATTTATAAAGGTATGAAAACATGCTGCATATTCCTCCGTGGAAGAAGTCAGAAATGATTCTTGTCCCTGTATGCGTAAGGCGAGCTCCCGATCTTCTTCCGTATCATCATCGACCGGGAAAGGCTGTCCCCACTGATCGGGCTGAATCAACACGACCGGACATGCCTCACTCACCTGAAACGGAGCGATTACAAATCCTCTCTGGCCATTCAGTTCTTTCAGATCGTATATCAGGCGGACTGCTCCTTCCGCCTGCGTCAACAGGCGGGGAGTTTTCTCTCCGGGGATGCGCTAAACAGCAAACGGCTGTTTCCGCTGAATAAATGCATCAATAGTTGCCAAGCTACTTATTTCTTCGTCGGTCATCTCTTTTTCATCACGCTGTTGACTACCCGTATGGAGGACACCAGTTTATTTGTTGAAGTAAACACGTCTACATTCCATACATGGGATGAACGTCCCTTATGTACAACTGTTCCTACTGCACGCACTGTATCTCCTTCATGTGCAGAAGATATGTGGTTTCCACTGACCTGCATTCCTACTACAATCTCGTCCGGCTGGCAAAGAATCATTGAACCGAGTCCGGCAACTGTTTCCGCCAATGCAAGAGTAGCCCCGCCATGCAAAATGCCAAAAGGCTGACGGGTACGATGGTCTACCGGCATTGTTGCTTCCACACGGTCTTCGTCGGCATAGGTATATTGAATTCCCAAGTTTCCCATCAATGCGTGGCGTGCCTGCGCATTCAGTTGGTCAAGGGGAATTTCGGCTGCACGCACTTCGGATATGATAGCCTTCTCCACTGCAACGGCCACTCCGTCTTCCTCATTCGAAGCAGTCACATAATCGGCACAGGCTTTCACCGAGTCTTGTGAATGTCCCATAGCTATGCCCAGCCCCGCCAATTGAATCATTGTTACGTCACACACACCGTCGCCCACAGCAATCACTTCCTCACGCTTCATACCTAGCACCTCCAGCAAAGCACCCAAAGAATTGGCTTTGTCGATGGCGCAGGGAACTACTTCCAGAAAATAGGGCTCCGAACGGAATACGTCCAACGCCCCATTCAGTCGTCTCTTCCAGTGATCTTCCAAACCAAGCAATGCTTCTTCGTCATCGCTCACCAGCATACACTTACAAGGAGCAAAATCAACGGCAGCAGAAAATTCTTCTTCTTTGATTATTTGCAGGTCATTCAACCGGGCTTCATTTTGGATATGTTCATTTTCAGGAGAATCCGTTATGATCGTATCATCATGATAAGTGAATAAAGCAAAACCGTTTTTACGGGCTTTCTTTTCCAGATACGGCAACATTTCGGGATTAATCCGACGTTCAAACAGAATTTCTCCGTTTTGTGCATTGATAATCTGACAGCCATTATAGGAAAGGATAAAACCTCCATAGTTTCCAAGTTCGAGCATCTTGGCCAGCGGCATTAGGCCATAAGTCGGTCTGCCGGACGCCAGCACAATACGTACTCCCATTTGCTGAACCTTCAACAGGGCAGCCAGTGTACGTTTACTAATTTCTTTCGCATCATTTAGGAGTGTTCCGTCTACATCAAGAACCAATAATTTATACTTCATGATTACACGATTTTGATTTAGATTACAAAGGTAGGAAATTGAGTGAACGACAGAAAGCGTAAACAGATAAAAATTACTTTAATTTCACTCTTTCAGATGCATTTCCAAATAATCACGGAGGATTCGGGCATGATTATATACCGGTTCTTTGGAAGCATAAAGCAGTGTTACTACCGGATGTGGTTTGATAAGAGTCAGAAAATCAGCCATTGCGGAAGAAGCATCCAGTTCGTTCTGATATTGTACGACAAAATTTTCCCAATGTCCGGGAATGTCTTCATGAAACCACTTACGCAAGGTGGCGGACGGCGTGATATCTTTTGCCCAATAATCATACTTCAACCATTCTTTCTTCATGCCACGCGGCCATAGTTTATCTACCAGTACCCGGTAACCATCTGTTTCTGAAAATTCTTCGTAAACCCGCTTTATCCTAACCTGTATCATCTCTATTTATATTTAATTACTTATAAATAAACCGGGAAAGGCAAAAAATGTTTAGCAGCATCCGCTCAATTCTTTAGTGAATCCTGTGCTTTTTTAAATTCGTAAGGGGTCATTCCTGTCTTTTTCTTAAAAAGACTGTATAAAATCGGGGTACTATTAAATCCGGCTTCATCCGCTATGGCACGTATCGTATAGTTGGGATACTTTTTCATCAGTTTGATTGCGTAATTAATGCGCAGTTCATTGATATATCCATTAAAATTGGTTCCGGTACATTCTCTTATCATCCGGGCAAAACGTGCGTTATTCAGGTGTACAATTTGAGCCAGGTCTTCTCTCGACAGTTCTGAAGAAAGATATAATTGTTTTTGGACAACGATGTGATTCAGTTCCTGAAATATCTTCCTGTTCGCCTCTTCCTCTCCACTTTCTTTATTTGTTTCATCCATCAGTTCTTCCTGCTCTTCAGGTGAAACCTGTTCGGGCTCTAAATCTGATGAAATTGCCAATTGTTCATACGCTTCCGACAGTTGATTACCGTCTTTTCTGTTGGCAAACTTTTCGTTTATCAGCCTGGCAAGCATCCTGTTCTTATATTCGACGATGTGGTTGAAACGCCACAAACGCCACAGTACAAATAAGGTCAGTACAACAATACAGCCCAAAAAGCAGAGCGAAATATTTCTTATTTTTAATTGAGAGGCTTGCTCGGCAATGTATTCTTCCTTTTCAGAAGCTCCATACATTGCATTCAGTTCCAATGCTGCATTTTCCTTGTCTTTATGGTTGATGCTATCCGTTATCGCAATGATAGTTCCGCGTATCGCTGCCGCCGATTTATAATCATGCATACCCAAATAAGCTTGTACCTCCTGATTCAGCACATTCAGATATTGAACATTCAGAGTATCCCGCTGGGTTCTTAACAGTTCTTTAAAGTCTTTACAATTGGCAATCACTGTTTCATACTGTCCGGAAAGAATCAGATAAGGAACGGAATACATCTTGCCGTCCGGAGTTTGGGAGTCTTTTATTCCCAAATATTGTTGATAATATTGTTCTGCCTGGACATATTTCTTTTCAACATAAGAGATATAGGCCAGTTTTGCATATAAGTAACTATATTGACCCTCCACATAACCTTCGGGAATTTGAGGTAGTTTCGGGGCACTTGCAAAAACCTGTGTTTAGCCAAATATCTTTGAGAGTCTGAA